>JAEWMT010000055.1 GCA_023393095.1 Bacillota bacterium | reverse complement strand
AAGGAGCCCTGTCTTGACCTGATACAGCTGAATTCCTTTGGATGCGGACTGGATGCGGTGACATCGGACCAGATTGCTGAAATTCTGGCAACCGGGGGAAAATTATATACAATGATCAAGATAGATGAAGGTAATAATCTGGGAGCAGCAAAAATAAGAATTCGATCTCTTAAGGCCGCCATGGAAGATCGGGATCAAAACTCATATCTTCCGGACTCAGAACAAATGCAGTATATCAATCCTCCATTTACAAAGCAGATGCGCCATACACATACGATATTGGCACCCCAAATGGCTCCGATTCATTTTGAATTGGTTCAAGAGGCTGCAAGAATGAGCGGATATCATATGGTGGTGCTTCCAGCAGTAGATAAAACAGCTGTGGACGAAGGCCTAAAATACGTTAATAATGATGCTTGTTATCCGGCAATTATCATGATAGGTCAATTGGTGCAAGCTTTAAAATCAGGTAAATATGATACGAATCATACCTCTGTCATAATATCACAGAGCGGAGGCGGTTGCAGAGCCACCAATTATATTGCTTTTTTGAAATTGGGTTTAAAACACGCAGGATTTTCCCATGTTCCGATCATCTCTCTAAATACAGTAGGTTTAGAAAAGCAGCCTGGCTTTAAATTATCGCTGGGATTGATTAACCGTAGTATTATGGCACTTATTTATGGGGATCTTTTTATGAGACTGATATATAGGACAAGACCCTATGAACGCTTTCCGGGTTCTGCCCAGATGTTGTATGAAAAATGGAACGAGCGCGCGAAAGAAAATGTCAGATCAGGAAACAGAAAAGAATTTAAGCTTAATATCAGGGAAATTGTCAGTGAGTTTGATCAGCTGGAATTACTTGATCTTAAAAAGCCAAAGGTAGGTGTTGTAGGCGAGATACTTGTTAAATATCATCCTACAGCCAATAATGATATTGTCAATATCTTAGAACAGGGAGGTGCAGAAGCAGTTGTACCCGATCTTATGGATTATTTCTTATATTCTTCTTTTAATTCGAGATTCCGATTTAGATATCTTGCCGGGACGAAATTAAATAAACGGCTAAGTGATTTTGCTATGAACTATATCATGGGATTTCGAAACATCATGAAACGAGAGCTGGAAAAGAGCAATCGCTTTACCCCGCCTACTTCAATTCAAGAACTGGCGGATATGGCGTCCTCCATTCTGTCCCTAGGTAACCAGACAGGAGAGGGGTGGCTGGTTACGGCAGAAATGGTGGAATTTATTCAACAGGGAACTAGTAATATCATCTGTGTCCAACCGCTCGCCTGTCTTCCAAACCACATTACAGGTAAGGGGATGTTCAAACCTCTTAAGGAAAGATATCCACAGGCGAATATCATGCCAATTGATTATGACCCTGGAATATCCTACGTAAATCAGTTGAATCGCATTAAGCTGCTATTATCTATTGCTATGAAGGAATAGGCGAATAATAGTAAAGTGAATGAAATATTTAATATAATCAGTCTAAATTGCTTATTATATCAAGTATTATAAGCAAAATAGAAAGAGTGAAATATGATTACAATTAGAAGAGGTGAGAGTTATGCAGTGGGAGCAGTTAGCGCCTAGTGAAATAATGCAGATACATGAGATGTTAAACCTGAAAACAATTAGTATGGCGACATCCAAAATGATGGAGGGCGTTGTATTTAACCAAGAGCTTAAGGCTTTGTTGGAACAGGATGTGCAAGAATCCATTCATTCCATTCAAGAGCTTCAAAGATTATTACCAAAAGTACAAATACAGGGGAAATAACTGCAAATAATGAGGAGAAAGATATGATAAATGACTACCTGGAGATCAGGAATTCAGAAGGAATGCCGAAACTGGTTGATACAACAATGTCAATGGGATTTTTATTAAATGCAAAAAACAGTGTTCGAAGCTATGCATTGGCGTTAACTAATGCAGTCACGCCCGAAGTCCGTACAGTATTTAAGAATGAGCTGAATTCTGCTATTCGTATGCATGAGCTAATTTCAAAGATGATGATAGAAAAGGGATGGTTTTACCCTGATAATTTGGAAAAACAATTTCAAATGGATCATGAATCCTCCCAGACAGCGGTGCAAATTGTTAGTATGGATCTATTTCCGGGAGATACCAGTAGATCAGGTACCTTTGCTACGCTAAATAAATAGGAAGGAGATATAAGTATGAAGGCTGTTACATTTCAGGGTATTAAGAAAGTAGAAGTAAAGGAAGTACAAGCACCAACAATTCAGAAACCGGATGATATCATTGTTAAGATTACAAATTCTGCAATCTGTGGCTCGGATCTCCATTTATTGCATGATATGATACCAAATTTACCACAAGGCTATATCATCGGCCATGAACCAATGGGTATCGTTGAGGAAATCGGACCGGAAGTAACAAAGGTAAAAAAGGGAGATAGAGTTATTGTGCCTTTTAATGTAAGCTGCGGTGAATGCTTTTATTGTACCCATGGTTTGACCTGTATGTGTGATAATTCTAACCCAAATGGAGAATCGGGAGGATTCTTTGGTTATTCTGAGTCCTTTGGGGGATATCCGGGCGGACAAGCTGAGTATATGAGAGTGCCCTATGGAAACTTTACACCATTTCGGATTCCGGATAATTGCGAAGTGGATGATGATAAACTGGTTCTAATTGCAGATGCGGTATGCACCGCTTATTGGAGTATTATAAATTCTGGTTTAAAAGAAGGCGATACTGTTGCAATTATAGGGTGTGGTCCAATTGGTTTGCTAGCACAAAAATTTGCATGGCTTTTTGGAGCCAAAAGAGTAATTGCTGTTGATTATATTGATTACCGCCTTGATCATGCTAGGAAGCATAATTTGGTAGAAGCTATCAATTTTGAACAGCATCAAAATACAGGGGAATATATAAAAGAAATTACACATGGCGGATGTGATGTAGTCATTGACTGTGTTGGCATGGACGGAAAAATGACACCGATGGAATTTGTCGGAAGCGGTTTAAGGCTTCAGAGTGGATCACTGGGAGGCTTTGTTATCGCAACACAGGCAGTGCGCAAGGGTGGAATGATACAGGTGACAGGCGTGTATGGAGGTAGATATAATGCTTTTCCGTTTGGAGATATCATGAACCGCAATGTAAATATTAGGACAGGCCAAGCCCCTGTGATACCAATTATGCCAACATTATATCAGATGATTGCAGAAGGTAAGATTGATCCAAGCGATATTATTACACACAAACTTCCAATCAGTGAAGCTCCCTATGGATATCAAGTGTTTGATACAAAAACGGATCATTGTATAAAAGTTGTACTAAAGCCATAATTGTAAAAGGAAGGAGAGAAGGTTATGCAGGAGCAGGTACTAACCCTTAATGAATCAATCCAGTTTCATGAACTGTTAACGCTGAATAATTTAAGCTTAACCAAATTGATAACAATGTCACCATTAATCGAGGATGATGAGTTGAAGATGATGATAAAGAATAATATTAAGACTACACAAGAGCATATTAAGGAATTAAGAGAATATTTGGAACAATCGAAGATATCCTCTCAATCACCGAAAAGTAAATAAATGATAAATAGAAAGAAGGAGATATTATGAATACAATCATAGAAAAGATGTTTGGTATGGATAAGATGTCGGATCAGGTAATAGCGACTGATTTCCTGATGTCTTGCAAGAGCGGGATACAAAATTATGCAGTAGCTATCACTGAAACAACTTCGCCTAAGTTACGTGCAGTACTCATTGATCAAATGAATGCTATGATTTTATCCTATGAGCAGATATCTGATTATATGATGAAGAAGGGGTTCTACTATGCATATAATCTGGAGGAACAATATCAGGTCGATATGCAAGTGACTGATACAGCGTTAGGTCTTAAAGCGAGCATGAATTAAGCTTCAAGGAAATACAGATTAGACCATATATTTCCAAATTTTATTAAAAAATGGAAAATATTTCTTGGAAATAATCTTAAAATATGCTATCATCATATCTGAACACAACAATGGGAGGATAATAAATGATTTACATTATTATGGGGCTTATTGCATTTGTATTTTTTGTATTATATGACATTAACAGTATAATTATCAAGCATAAGCTTTTCAAATGCTGCTTTTTTGCAGGAACGCTACTGCTTACTACTGCTACAGCAGGTATTATTGTAACGTCATGGAATTTACATAAGATAAATATAGTTAGAATAATCAGCTTTGGGATACCGGCAATACTTTTCTTCTTATTACTGATCTATACACTTTTCTTTGCCATTCCTTTTAAAAATACTTATATCCAGGCTTCAGAACCCTCTAAGTTGTGCAATAACGGTGTTTATGCACTATGCAGGCATCCGGGAGTACTTTGGTTTATTGGTTTTTATACTTTTTTGGGACTGGCATTTTGGATACCATTATTATTCGCTGCGGCAACGATATTTAGTGTATTGAATATTTTCTATGTTATGTTTCAGGATCGGTGGGTTTTTGTAAAATGCTTTGAACGATATGATGACTACAAATCGGATACTCCTTTTTTAATTCCGAACAGTGATAGTTTAAAACGATGTTTAAAGAAGAATTGTCCGAATTTCCTAATATGATTGGGGTGTCAAAAGTTAAGAAGAAAGGAGTGTTATAGGTTATTATGAATTTTGAAGAAAAACTGAAGAATAAGCAGGATGACCTGATATGGCAGGAGTACTGTGGTTTTTTAGATCTGGATATAGATTCTTATATGAATATACAAAATCGTCTTATGACGGAGCAGATAAAGCTTTGGAGTGAGTGCGAACTTGGACAAAGAATGCTGAAGGGAAAGCGGCCGAAAACAATTGAAGAGTTTCGAAAGATGGTTCCGCTGACTACATACGGAGATTATGCAGATATTCTACTACAAAAAAAGGGGGAGATGCTTCCTGATTATCCGATTATCTGGATACAGACTACCTGGGAAGGAGGAAAACACCCAATCAAGGTAGCCCCATACTCAAAAAGTATGCTGGAGACCTATCGTAATAATGTATTAGCATGCCTAATCCTATCAACAAGCACAAAAAAAGGTAAATTCAATGTACGGGTTACCGATAAATTTCTCTATGGTCTGGCACCGCTTCCGTATGCAACTGGACTATTCCCGCTTGCTCTGAATGAAGAGATCGGAATCGAATTTCTTCCATCGGTAAAAGAGGCGGTATCAATGTCTTTTGGTGAGCGAAATAAAAAGGGATTTAAACTGGGGCTGAAAAAGGGTATTGACTTTTTCTTCGGACTAGGCAGCGTAGCTTATTATGTCAGCTTAAGCGTAGCCTCCATGGGAAAGAGTTCATCAAAAACCTCCGGGGGTAATTCAAAGATAAGCAGTATATTAAATATGTCTCCACAGATGCTTTTAAAGTTAATTATAGCAAAATACCGATGTAAGAAGGAAAATAGGGATCTAAAGCCCAAGGATTTGTTTAAACTTAAGGGTTTTATGTGTGCAGGAACAGATAACCACTGTTATAAGGATGATCTGGAAGATTTATGGGGGATCAGACCTATGGAGCTCTTTGCAGGTACGGAGCCCACCTGTATCGGAACGGAGACTTGGACCCGCAATGGAATGTATTTCTTTCCGGATGCATGTTTTTATGAATTCATACCGGAAGCTGAGATGTACCGGTGCCTTGAGGATGATACCTATCAGCCCTATACATATTTAATGAATGAAGTCGTTCCCGGAGAAAAATATGAGATAGTTATTTCCGTCCTGAAAGGCGGAGCCTTTGTAAGATACCGGGTTGGAGATGTATATGAATGTGTTGGCTTAACGAATAATGAAGATGAAACAAAGATTCCTCGTTTTAAATATATCGACCGCATTCCATCGATCATCGATATTGCAGGCTTCACCCGGATAACGGAAAATTGTATCCGGGATGTAGTTGAGTTATCCGGACTACCAATTGAAAACTGGATCGCTGTAAAGGAATATAATAAAGATAACCGACCTAAGATGCATATGTATGTTGAGATGGAAAGTAACGCAATGGTCAATGCTGCAATGAGTAAGGAGATTTTAAGGGAGCAGCTTTCCATTTACTTTAAATATGTTGATCAGGATTATAAGGATCTAAAACATATTCTTGGAATGGAGCCGTTAGAAATTACAATACTTAAGTGCGGAACCTTCGCAGGATATGAAAGACATCAAGGAAAAAAACTAAAAGCGATTAATCCATCAGCTTATGAAGTGATGGAGTTACTTCGATATGAACAAAAGAATTTTGAATGGAAGGGAGAGAGAATAGTTAATGGGTAATTATGCTTATATGCCAATAGTTGCATTATTATGTTATTCGTTTCTTCTATTAACATTTATGGCTGCAAAAAAGAACCGCATTATAAATGCCTTCCTAGTTGTTCTTGCTATCCTGATCATATGGACTGGCGGCTCCTTCTGCATGAGAATGCAGCTTTGGCCGTCTTGGAATTTCTGGTATAATATTTCTATTCTTGGTTTAACGCTACTTCCTTACTCCATTCTTAGCTTTGTTAGTGAATTTGCAGGAGTTAAGAATAAATTGGCGAATAAGGTATGGTTACTGATTGTACTTATTATAAATATAGTAAATATTAGTACTGGTTTTTTCTTGAAAGCGCCGGAGGTGAAAACAACTAATCTTGGGAAAACAGTTTTCATTTATCATTATACTTGGGCAGTGGCAGTTCTATTTACGGTCTGTTTTGCTATTATTTTAAACATGCTGTATCTTCTAATTCAGTATAGTCATAGCAATAAATTGGCAAATAAGCAGTTTTTACCGATTAATTTAGGGATATTCGTACTTTTTATTGGACATGCCGGAATCGTCATTCCATTCTTTCGAGGTTTTCCTTCCGATATTTTGGCTGGAATTGTGAATGCAATCTTCATGTTTTATGCCCTGTATAAACGTAATTTATTCCAGTTAAAGCTGCTAGTTTCAAGGGGGAGCTGCTATGCGATATCTGCCGGAATATCCTTTGCTATATTTTTTAATTTAGTTAATCCGCTTGAAACCTTCATTGGTAACAATTTTGTTATTGACAGAAAGAATACCATACTCTTTATTGCAATCATTTTTACCTTATCAACAACCGTTATTTATTATGTGATGAAACATTTTATTGATATGGTATTTGTTAAGGAAGAAGTTGTTCAAGCAGAGAGCCTTCGTGAATTCAGTCTCAATATAATGAAAAGTCTAAACGTTAATGAAATTCTAAAGGAACTTGCAGATGTTATTCAAAATACGATTGCTGTAAAGAAGGTTTATATCTGTATCGCAGATAAGAAGAAAAACTGCTTTGAATTTGTACATAGTACGAACCCATTAGATTTAAAAACATTTAAAATTAATTTGGATAATCCACTAATTACTTATCTGCAAAGCTGTAATAGCTGCCTTCTGATGAGGGATTTTAAGCGATCCTTTGATTTTAAAACAATGTGGGAAAATGAAAAAAAACAGCTAGTTGATTTGAATATAGAATGTATTGTCCCATTAAGGGATGAAAATGGGATTATCGGAATTATACTTCTTTCCGAAAAAGAGAAGAAAGCGGGATATACCTTTAATGATATCAATTTTTTAAGCTCCCTGAATTCGATTGGATCAATTGCTGTTAAAAATTCGAGATTATTTGAAAAAGTATATCTTGAGGCACGAACGGATGAGTTGACAGGACTATTGAATAGAAAATATTTTTATGAAATCTTGCAGGAAGAATATGATAAAAATAAGGATGGCTCGCTAGCCTTAATTATTCTGAATATCGATGATTTTAAATTGTATAATCAGCTGTATGGAAATAAAGAAGGAGATATCGCCCTGCAGAATATTGCAAATATCATCAACGCCAGTGTCGGTAGCAACGGCTATGTTGCAAGGTACAGCGGCAAGGAATTTGCGATTATTCTTCCCTCCTATGATTTATTCTCGGCAAGAAATTTGGCGGAAATAATCAGAAAGCAAATTCTTCATATGAATAAAAGGGAATCCGATTATACTCTAAAGACGCTTACGGTAAGCGGAGGAATTTGTTCCATCCCTTATGCGGCGAGTAATGTAAAGCAGCTGATTGATTATGCCGATATGGCGATTTATCTGGTGAAGCATAACGGCAAAAATGCTATTATGGTATACACTGGTAGTGAACAAAAGCTGGAAAGAAAAATTATGGATTTTCCAGAACGACGGGAAAATATCTATTCCGAATATGCATCAACTATCTATGCACTTACAGCCGCCATTGATACCAAAGACCATTATACGTTTAATCATTGCAGAAATGTAGCATATTATGCAACAGAACTAGCTTATGCTTATGGAATGAATGAGGATTGCGTGGAAATTGTAAGGGAGGCAGCATTACTTCATGATGTTGGAAAGATTGGTATACCGGAACAGATTCTAAATAAACCGGGCAAATTAACGAATGAGGAATATCAACTTGTGAAAGGACATGTTGAAAATTCGATAGGTATCATCAGACATCTTCCATCTCTAGATTACGTAATACCAGCAGTAATCGGTCACCATGAACGATATGATGGTCTGGGATATCCTAGGAGAGTTGTGGGGGAAGACATTCCTATTGCTGCAAGAATTCTATGTATTGCAGATTCCTTTGATGCTATGATATCCTCCAGGCCATATAAGAAGCCGCTCTCAGTGATTGCGGCATTGAAGATATTGAAGGAGCAGGCCGGGCTTCAATTTGATCCAAAACTGGTTCCAATTTTCGTAGAGCTTGTTGAAAATGGTTCAATTAAAGTATGTGAAGAAGAGCCTGCTTAAAGTAAGGACTCTATCAGCAAGCTAACTGATAAAGTTTTTATAGTAAATTGAAGGAAAAGTATCAATAAATGAAAGAGGCTATCGCTTTTTAGGCATATATCACTGAAGGCCATTTTGCGATAGCCTCTTACACAATGTTAATACTTTATAATCAACTACTATCTTTTATCAAAACAACGGATTCTAATTTATGATGAACAAGATAATCTTGTATCATATTTCATTATCTATCCAAGCTACGATATATTGGTTTTACGATAATGCCAATAAGTATGACGATTCCTGCCGTTACAAAAATAAGCCAAAAGATGTTGCTTTTAACCACATCAAACATAAAGCCATACAAGGCCTGACCAAACGGTTGCGCACAAGTAGTAATCGTAATCACATATGCCATTACGCGACCCAACATATTAGGCGGTGTCCGTTCTTGAATAGCCGATAGAGAAAAAATAGAAATAATACTTGCGGCAATCTGAATCAGTACACAGCAGACTAAAAGAACGGCATAAATACTCATGGAAGATAGCCCCACAAGGAATGAAACGGCAAGTGGCAGCAGGAATACCCCTAAAGCGATAAATACCGTATATAATTTTGAAACCTTTAATTTGCTCGAAATCAATCCAGCGGTCAAACCACCTAACAAACCTGCTCCGGCCATAACACCTTCTGCAATCCCATTCATTTCACTACTCAGCATAAGGATTATTCTGATTATGTAAGGAATTCCTACAATCAACATAGAAGATATAAATAAGTTCAAAGAGGCGATTATCATTAGTGTCTTTAAGATAATGGGCTGTTCCTTTGCCACAAACAGGTAACTGTCGTGAAAATCCTTACTGACCATCTGAAAAATCCTGCCGCTACTTTCTGATTTTTGATATGGAATTCTTATAAAGGTTTCAATAACAGCCGCAGAAAAAAAACATAGACTGCTTAAAAGCACTATGTTTTTTATACTGATATAACTATATTGCAGTCCTGCAAGTACAGGGGCAATTAGGTTAACCAGCATAATAACTTGGTTAACTACGGAATTAGCCTTCACTAGCTTTTCCTTTGAATGTATCAGAGGAATGCAGGATTGTACAACAGGAGCTTCCAATGAGGAAACTACAGATAGAAGCATAAGTACCAACCCCAAAATTTCTACAGAATGATCCACCGACAACAAGATTGCTAATCCAACAGCGACAACCCCATACGAGAAATCGAGTATGACCATCAAATTTCGACGATTCAACCTGTCGGCGACTATTCCACCAAAAGGCGAGAACAGAACAGTAGAGATGGTGGATATTCCCATAATCATACCGAAGATAACTGCGGAACCGGTCAGATCAAGAATGTAAAGAGAAATTGCAAATTTTAATATTGTAGTTCCAAACATAGAGATAGCTTGTCCGGTGATTAATAAGATGAAGTTTTTTGAAAATAGCTTTTCATCCAATATTTCAACCTCCGTTTATTTAAAATAATGAATGTAATAGGAGCCGTGAAACATCAAAGATAATTACAAGTACGCCGCAGCCTGTAAAAAGCCAAGCAGCTGTTTTCTTCTTCCTTTTAAATAAGAGAAGTCCTATTATAAGCAGTAATACGGTAAAAATGCAGGATACAATAATTTCAGTTTGCCATGACCATGTAAAAAAGTCCTCAATAGCTTTTTCAAATTTATCTTCCGACATTTATTCAACCTCCATCACGTCAACTTTACGTCCAATTTCCATAATTAAAACCGAAGCCATTATTATGCTGAGGATTGAAACCAGCATAGAAGGGAATATATTGGAGATTCCAGCACCCAGAATATTACAGGCGACCACAACGATAATTGTACCGGATACAATAGTAACCGGTGTGGATTTTTTCCAAAGACCAAACCACAAAGAAATAACTGCCAATGCACCGGCCATTAAGGAATAAACCAAGAGTAACGCTATTGTCTTAAATATGATAAATATAGTTAATGTGTCTTTACAAATGGGTACAAAAAGCTCTGTAGTATAGAAAACAGCAAAAGCCACTAATCCACTAAGTATCATGGAAAGCACGGTAAAAAGAAATACTATTGTGATCTTTGCACATAATATCTCTTTTCGATTTACGGGATATGAAAACAGTAAAATTGCTCTTTTGCCGGAATATTCTTCTACAACAAATCGGGCATACATCACAGAGGATAAAATTGAAAAACAAACCATACCAAACATACATATGAATGTAGCAATATTGCTATATGATGCAAACATTTCAATATCAGTTTGTGAATCATCAAGATAAGGGATGGCAGCACTTAAGTAAAGGAAGCCTACCATGACAATCGTGATAATGAGTGCTGCGGATACATAGCTTCTCAAACGGTTACGCTTTAATTCAAGTTTCATCAATTTAACCATTATATTTCCCTCCGTTTACCATCTTTATAAAATAATCCTCAAGACCATTGGGGTAATTATTTTTAATATCATTCAACATAACCTCCTGCACGACTGTACCATTTGAAATAACACCAATTTTATCAGCGATATGTTCGATTTCGGACAGTATATGGCTGGACAAAAGAATGGTTACTCCCTGTTGTTCCACAAGGTCTCTAAACAGTTCACGCATTTCCTTTATTCCCATTGGATCAAGGCCGTTGACAGGCTCATCTAAGATTAGTAATCTGGGCTTGTGTATCATTGCCCTTGCGATTGCTAAACGCTGCCGCATACCAAGTGAAAATTTTGAAACGGCTTGCCTTCCTGTTCTCGGTAATCCTACTTTTGACAGTGTAGCTTCAATATTTGCACTTTTGATTCCCATATAAGCAAGATGTATTTCCAAGTTCTCTGTTGCTGATAAATGTTCATAAAAAATTGGTGTTTCAATCAGACTTCCGATATTCTTTAGAATTTCAATATTTTGTGTTACCACATCCATTCCGTATACCTGCGCCTCTCCCATGGATGGAGTTAATAAGCCTGTCAGTATTTTGAATACGGTTGTTTTGCCTGCACCGTTCATGCCTAAAAAACCATAAATCATCCCTTGCTCCACCGACATAGAGCAATCATGAATTACTTCATTTCCGTCAAATGCTTTGCACAGTCCTCGGACTTTAACTGCAAGTTCCTTTTCCATTATGTAACCTCCATTATTATTCAAACATATAAATGTATGTATATTGCTATAAAGAAACTGCCCATAAAGGACAGTAATCTTATTCTAGCTAACTATAATGTAGTCGTAATACCGTTCAAATGCCTGTTGAAATTGTTCATCAATTATCGGTAATCCTATGCCGTCAAACATTAGTTTAAAATGTTCAAGTTTCTGCATAAATTCATCTTTCGAAACAGGAAATAGAACTGGACTAAACCACAGATTTGCGAGGATGACTAAGGACTCCGCTGCCTGTTTTGGATAGGCAATGTTAATGGAACCATCCTGAACCCCCTCTTCAATATACACTTGTAGCAGCGGAGATATGGCATACACACAGTCGTTCAGCTGCTTGGCTACAATCTGCGGACTTCTCAAGACAGAAGGAGCTGATTTCATAAACTTTAACTGCTCTTTATCTGTGACAGACAGTAACAATACTTTTTTCAGTTTTTCAAGTCCGTTTAACTGATTGTCGGCTTTAACCGTTGTTAAGGGATTATCTTGAATGAACAGCCTAGTTGTTACAGCGTCAATAATATCATATTTTGATTTAAAATGATGATAGAACGCTCCTCTGGTAACGTCACCTAGTTCATCGACGATATCTTGTATTGTAGTTTCTTCCCATCCGTTTTCAAGAAACAACTTTGTCGCAGCATCCAAAATACGTGACTCGGTTATTTCAGGGTATTTATTTCGTGCCATATGATCACCTTCTTAGATACATTTATATGTTTCTATAATGATTATACTGCTTATTCTTTTGATGTCAAGTGCTGTTTATGGTTAAAATTATTTTAAATTGTTAAAATCCTTTGAGACTTTCTTAAATTATTTTCCTAAGAAATAGACTAGTAACGATAAAAACCAACGATAAAAGCCAACGATAAAAGCCATAGTTAAAAACCATGGCTTTTATAAAGAGTTTATTTATTATCATTCTATGTAATTATGATAGTTCTAAGTATATTAATGTTATATGAATGTCTATGATAATTTATTTAATATTTTTATAATAGAATACCGCAATCTGCGTCCGATCCCTGAGATTCAATTTTTCTAAAATGGTACTGATATTATTGCGGATGGTTCCTTCGCTGAGAAAAAGCTGTTCCGAGATTTCCTTATTGGAAAGCCCATCCGCAATTTTTATTATGATTTCGTATTCCTTTTGTGAAATACCATAATCCTCGAGGCATTTCGTGGTGGGTTTTCCCATAAGCTTGGGGAGCTTGGTAATGATCTCGTTATCATATATGTGTTGTCCCATATTCACCGCTTTAAGAGCAGGAATGATACTTTCATAATTCTGCTTCTTCATATAACCTTTAGCACCAATATATAATGCTTTGATAATATAATCATCATCCAGAAAGGTAGTCAGATATAGAATCTTTGCTTCGGGAAATTCCTTAATTATTTTCTCACCTGCTTCCAGACCGGTCATAAGCTCCATTCGGATATCCATTAATAGCACATCGGGAATAAACTCACGATACAACGCTATGGCATCCTTTCCATTATTCCCTGTGCCCACTACGGTGATTTCTGGATCGGCTGATAGAATAATCTTGAGTGATGAACAGACTAATTTATCATCATCAATAAGTAAAACCTTCATATTGACCTCCAATTACTCTCATTTTTAACGGTTTGCTTGCAAGACTCAAATTATTAACGTATTTGTGTAAGGATACTTAGAGCAAGAAAAGAGCTAAAAAGATGTTAAATAGTATTTATAGTTTTCTTCTCGGAATTTTTTTGCCCCAAGGAATTCCTTGGAATGGATATAAAAATTCGAAATCCATGATCAATATTTATATTAACATTTCCGTCAAAGCTTTTTACTCTATCATAAATATTACGGAGACCCATCCCTTCGCCATATCCCTGATATTTAAGAGTATTCGATAAATTTTTTTGCTTTTCCTTATCAATGGTACCGTTATCCCGAATTACCAGCTGATACATAGCGGGATGTTCCCGAAGGGTAATGAAAACTTTAGTTGCATTGGAATGATGTATAATATTCGCGAGAGCTTCCTTAGTAATGGCAATCAGACTATGTTTCAGCTGTAGCTTCGGCGGATTCTTGATGTCGTAATCATAGGTGATATCGCAGAAGGAAAATTCCTTCACAAGGTTCTCAATCTGTATATATAAGTCAACAGATTCATCGTACATATTATGAATGCTGCTGCGAATCTGATCCATTCCGACGGACAGTGATTCCTTTAAATCGGAAAGCCCCTCTCTGGTAGCTTTCTCATTTGATACTACCAGTAATGCTCCTACCTGTAATAGGGCTCGGGATAAAAGATGGCCGATATTGTCATGGATTTCTTTAGAGATGCGGTTTCGTTCATTCAGTGTCGCAAGGTTTATCTCATAATCCTGATTTTTCAGTAGATCCTGATTTTTCTGCTTCAGCAGAAGGGACATTTGTGTGGTATTGTCACGTAGTTCATTGTATTCTGTGGTTAGTTTATTTAGCCGATCCGTTTTGAACTTAAGAAGATAGGATACCGCAAAAAATAATGAAGTAAAGGAGATGAGTTGTGCATTATAATGTGATATATGGTAAAGGAATAAGATTGGAGCGGAAAGTAATACATATTGGTGTTTTGTATAAAGAGTATCATATAGCACCAAGGGTAGGAAAATAATATAGTTGGGGACTATAAAACAGAGCACTATAAATAATATACTTCCGGCTAGCTTAAGCTCTGCTCTGTCATAGTATAAAAATAGACTGCTGATAATAATGGTAATTATAATCGGTACAATTTCAAAGCCGCTGTTGTTATAAAATAAAAATAAAGTAATACAGCATAGAAATAGCAAAGTCTTATCGATAATTTCGTTCATAGGTACTCCAGATAAAAGTATTTTTAATATACTGTTACAGTTTCTGATATACAGATAATAGTATTACATGTCTTCCATTTGATGTCAATAGAAGCATGTTCATTCCCTTGAAAGACTGGATAAGGGATGATATAATCAGGTTACATATCGATGGGTTAATTATATAATAAAGGAGAATGAATTTTGAGAATAGCTGCAGACGATACAATGGCGTTAATTATAGATTTTCAGGAGAGACTGGTCCCTGTTATGGATAAAAAGGATGAACTGCTCCATAATACAGAAATATTAGTGAAGGGTTTAAAAGCACTGAATATCCCTATGGTCGTTACTCAACAATATACGAATGGGATCGGAATGACAGTTCCCGTAATCAGTGAAGCTATAGGTAATAAGTTTACCTATTATGATAAGGTAACCTTTAGCTGCGTTGAAAATGAGGATATATTTACTCAGATTGCAGAAAGTGGAAAGAACAATATTATCATCTGCGGCATTGAGGCACATATTTGCGTACTGCAGACCGTAATTGATTTAATTGAAAGAGGATATAATGTAATTCTGGTCGAGGACTGCGTCGGTTCAAGAAAAGAAAGTGACTGTCGGGTAGGAATTAAAAGAGCAATTGCGGAAGGTGCAATTCCTACAACCTATGAATCCATTCTTTTTGAAATGACCAGAGTTGCCAAGACGGACGTATTCAAGGTGATATCACGATTAATTAAGTAATCTAATTTAGCAGGCAGATTATTATATTGCTTCAAATAAAAAATTAAGATAATTCAGCATTTTTTATCATATACAAACAATTCCTACAGCCTATCATAGCGTAAAATTGTGAAGTATATGGTGGAAGATGCTTTTTTAGTACCAATAATACCAATAACATAGATACAATTCAATGACAAATGTCATTTATATCGTGACGCACTTCACTGGTATTTTGTAGCAGATTTTTATATAGTAATATCAAGCAGAGCAAATAAAAATTTAGGAGGTGAAAATCCTCCATGAAACAAGGAGGAGAAATCCTCCTAAAAAAAAGGAGGATTCGGATATGGTAGTTAAAGTAGAAGGTTTAGTAAAACGCTATGATAAATTAGTGGCTTTGGATTATTTGAATTTAGAGGTTGAAGAAGGTGAAATATTCGGTCTACTGGGACCCAACGGTTCCGGTAAGACAACAGCAATCAACTGTATTCTTTCCTTATTGAAATATGATAAGGGTTCGATCCATATTTTCGATAAACCAATGAGCCCGGATGCTTATGACATCAAGAAGGATATCGGAATCATTATGCAAAATGTGGCTGTTTTTGATGAACTGACCGTATATGAGAACATTTCATATTTCTGTAGCCTGTATATTAGGGATAAAGCAGAGGTGAAACGTCTTACAAAAGAAGCGATAGAATTCGTATCCCTGGAGGATTATCAGAAATTCTATCCAAAGAAGCTCAGTGGTGGCCTCTTAAGAAGACTTAATATCGCCTGTGGTATCGTCCATAAGCCGAAGCTGATTATTCTGGATGAACCGACTGTAGCAGTTGATCCCCAGAGTAGAAATAAGATATTGGAAGGTATTAAGATGCTGAATGAGGAAGGAGCAACCATTATCTATACCTCACATTATATGGAGGAAGTAGAACAGCTTTGTTCGAATATTGCAATTATCGATAAGGGAAGAGTGATTGCAAAAGGAACAAAGGAAGAGCTTAAGGCTATGATTTCGGTTGGTGAGAAAATAACTGTTGAGATTTATCATATGAAAGAAGATCAGATAAGTGAGTTAAAAAATCTTCCAGGAATATTCTCAGTAGATTATCATGAAAATCTGCTGGAGATCAAATCAGGTAAGGGAAAGAATAATCTGGTTAACATTCTTGCTTTTCTGGAACAGAAGCAAATTCAATTTGGCAGGGTAATAACAGAACAACCGACACTCAATGATGTATTCCTGGAGATCACAGGAAAAGAATTAAGAGATTAAGGTGGGTGAAGAATATGAACTTTCAATTATATATTACAAGACTGAAATGCCTACTCCGTAATAAGGAGAATATGTTCTGGTGTTATATGTTCCCTATTATTCTCGCTTCCTGTTTTTTCTTTGCATTTAATAATCTTTGGAAGATAGATGACTTTGAAACAATCAAGATTGCTTATAACAATGAGGGAGTCGTAAACGATGAGCTCGGAAGTATCCTTAATCAAGCAAAGATGGATAATGGCACTCAGATGTTTCATGTCACGAAATGCAATAAAACCAAAGCAAATAAGCTATTAGAGGATGGAGATATCGATGCTTATATTGAAGGTAGTAAAGATCCGGTTCTCTACATTAAGAGTAATAGTTTGAATGTTACAATAACAAAATCATTTCTAGATCATTATAAGCAAATGTCGGATGCAGCAGTAACCATTATGAAAGAAAATCCCAAATCACTTGAAAACGGATTAATGGATGATATGATGCATTATGATGAATTTTTAAAAGAAGTTAAGAATAAAAAAGATCCAAATTCTATTCTGGTAATATTTTATGCTTTACTTGCATATACCTGCCTCTTTGCGGCTAATTGGGGACTTGATGAGGTGGTTAACATACAGGCAGACCTTTCGGCACGCGGTGCCCGTCTGAATGTATCTCCGATGAATAAGATGAAGCTTTTCCTAAGCAATCTACTTGCTGCCTTTACCGCACATCTTGGAAGCATTATCATTATGTTCCTGTATATGTATTATATTATTAAAGTTGATTTTGGAAGTAATTTAATATATCTATTCGCAATCTGCCTGCTGGGTGCCCTATGTGGTCTGGTACTTGGCGGTACCATAGGAGTCTGGGTAAAGAAAAAGGCCGAAGTAAAAGAAGCAATTCTTACAGCGGCGATTCTAGGTGGCGGTTTTCTCTCCGGTATGATGTCTCCGCAAATCAAATATACAATTGCCGAGAAATTCCCCATACTAGGATATATAAATCCTGTAAATCTGGTGTCTGATGGAATGTACAGCCTGTATTATTATGATACTTATCATCGATTTTATCTGGATGCAGTAATACTACTTATCTTAACGTTATTCTTATGTATTGCATCCTATATAGGAATCAGGAGGAAGAATTATGCCAGTTTATAAGACTTATTTTAAAATATTATATAAATTAAGAACTTCTATGCTAATCTACGTAATATTGTTTCTTGCCCTAACCTATGGACTCACAGCCAATACAAGTGTCGGATCCGATCAATATGAAGCCAGTAAGGTTAAAGTAATGATGATAAATGAAGATGGAGAGAGCACTTTAATTGATGGATTTACGAAGTATCTAAAGCAGTACGCGGTATTGGTTGCTCCGGGTAAGGACGAGGAAGCTATTAAGGATGCATTATTTTACGGTAAAGCAGAATATATTTTGACAATACCAAAGGGATTTAGTGAAAGCTTCACGAAGAAAGAAATTATAAAACTGAGAAAGCAGACGATACCTAATTCTGCAGCTGTAATGTCCTTTGATACTGTGGTTGATAATTATTTTAATATGGCAAAGGTTTATCTGAAACAGGTTCCTAACCTGAATTATGATAAATTAAACGATTATGTTGATAAAAACCTATCCAATGTAACAAAAACTGTATTTCATGAGAAGGTAAAGGAGAAGGTAACCTATGCAAATGAATTTAATCAATTTTATTTTAAATTCCTTGGGTTTATCATCATAGCAGCCTTTATTACCGGGATCAGTAATATTATATCCATCTTCAACGGATTGGATATACGTAGAAGACATACGGCAACTCCACTAAGCTATAGTAAGTTTAATATTCAGTTGATTTTAGCGAATCTGGTGTTTGTTATTGCCTTTCTGATCGTATTTGGAGTTTTCGGGTTTATGTTGAATAAGAGCCGTATCGTAACAATGAATCTGATACTTACTTGGCTAAATACTTTTGCGTTTGCTGTAACTGCTCTGAGTATAAGTTACCTGATTGGGATTACAGTGAAAAGCAGAAAAGCGATCGGAGCAATTTCAACCGGGTTATCTCTTGGATTTGCATTTATAAGCGGAATCTTTGTTCCTCAAGAGTATCTTGGAAGCACACTTTTGAGAGTCGCTAGCTTTACTCCTACTTATTGGTTTGTTAAGGCAAATGATATTATTGTAAATGTTACTTCATTGCATTGGAATGAAGTCTCAGGAATCTTTGGCTGTATTGCAGTTGAGATAGGTTTTACCGTAGCCTTAATATCAATTGTATTGGTGGTTAGCAAAAGAAAAAGGCAGCAGGCATTCTGATAATTTTAATATAAAAGATTGTGAAGAGACAGTATATACATTTGAATATATACTGTCTCTTTCATTGTTTATTCTGGATAAAGCTGTACATATAATACAAATCATGGTAATATTGTAAGAAAGATGGTAAATTGAATAAAAAGAAGCTTAACAAGGAAAGAGCAGAGAGGTTCGCACAAGGGTGTTTGCTCTTATTCTTTTAAGGCAAGAGGTATTTTATTATAGGGAGGTTTCGTATGAAAAAAGACAGGATAATCATAAGTTATATGAAAAGAATTTTTTTAATAGCAATAATGCTTTTTTTAGTGGTTTTACCAGCAAATCAAGCATTTGCCTCAGACAAAAAACATGGTGATTTCACCTATCGTATTAATAATGGCAAAGTAACCATAATGAAGTATAAGGGAAAAGACAAAGAGGTAATTATTCCATCTAAAATTAAGGGTATTAAAGTTACCGGAATAGGTGATAATGCATTCAATGAAAATAAAACATTGACCATCTTGAAAATTCCATCCGGAATTACTAAAATCGGAGAGTTTGCTTTTAGTTATTGTATCAGATTAAATACTGTAGAACTACCGAAAACATTGACAAGCTTAGGAAGTCATGCTTTTGCTGGTTGTGAGAAATTAGTAGATATTAATGCTCCAAAACAGCTTAAAACGATTGGTGATTCGGCATTTGCTGGCTGCAGTAGTTTAAAAAGCTATTCGATTCCCAATAGAGTAATATCGATCGAAGGGAATACTTTTCAAGGCTGCACCGGATTAACTCAGATTATAATACCGGATTCAGTCACAAAAGTCGGAATGCGTGCATTTGAAAAGTGCAGCTTACTAACGGAGGTAAAACTGCCGAATAGTATAAAATCAATCGATTCATTTGCATTCAATGAGTGTACCTCTTTAAAGAAGATAAATATACCGAAGGATTTAACAAAGATTCCTTACAGATGTTTCTATGATTGTATCAATCTGGAGAAGTTAACTTTACCGAATAGTATTACCCGAATCGAAGATGAAGCTTTCTATAACTGTAGAAAATTGGTTACAAATATACCTTCTCAAGTTCAAAATATAGATAATCTGGCTTTTTATAATTGTGAGAGTCTTCCTGATATTATTCTTCCAGAGGGAATAGAGAGTGTACCAAACAGGGCATTTTATGGTTGTAGAGCTGCTAAAACACTGCAGATTCCGGATTCTGTAATTTCGCTGGACAAGAATGCTTTTGACTATTGCTGCAGTATTAAAGAGGTAGTAATTCCTGATGGCGTCAGCACGATACCCTATTTCCTAAGCTGTAATTCTCTTGAAATTATTAAAATAAGTGATAATAACAAGAATTACACTATAGAGAACGGGATTATATATAACAAAGATAAATCAACATTAATTCGTTATACACCGGCAAACAGATTGGAAGGTTTTAAGATACCGGAAACTGTAACAACAGTGGCTGATTATGCATTTTCAGGTCTTTCAACAATCAAAGAACTTACGATACCCGATACAGTAAAGAATATAGGAATAGGACTTTTTTATGGATCGTCTTCGATTGAAAACGTAAAATTTCCAAGTAGTATTACAGAACTGCCGAAATATACTTTTTATGATACGAATCTTAAAGCTTTTATAATACCAAAGAATATCACAAAAGTTGGATATCAGGCTTTTGCATACTGTAGACAACTGATCAGTATTACAATCCCTGCTTCGGTTACCAGTATCGGTGATGAAGGAGCAGGTGAGGCAACAGCAGCTATACCGGGATGTACCAATCTTAAGGAATTCATTGTGGCTGCAGATAATGTAGATTATGAGGCAATCGACGGTGTATTATATCATAAAAGAGAAAATGGTAAACAAAGTTTAATCTGTTATCCATCCCAGAAGGCGGATACTAGCTTTAAGATTCCTGAGGGTACAACAGATATGTGTATCAGCGCATTTTATCAATGTGATAATCTTCGTAAGCTTTATCTTCCTGATAGTATGACAGGTATCTATAATAATTTTATTAATTGTATGAACTTAGATATCATGGTACCTAAGAAGGTTACACGTTTCATGTCGGATGAACACAGTACGGACTGGCCGATATTTACGAATTGTACAAATTGTTATCTTTATGTAAAACCAGATTCGGAGGCATATAAGTACTGTTTAAGAAATAAGGAGATTCCATATAAAATATGGAAATAATTTAGATAAAGAATAAATTAAATAACCAAAGCAAAGGATATCATAAATAAACTTTGCTTTGGTTATTTTTAAATACTTAGGAGGCATTGGAAATTACCTCACAGAACAAATGTTTGAAAAAATATTGACAAAAAATAGCTTCTTTGATAGAATAAATTAAGAACAAACGTTTGGTGATAGGGGAGAACATAGCATGGTTATTCAGGAAAACATGTCGGTACAGAAAAAGTTAGAAATACTATCCGATGCCGCAAAGTATGATGTTGCCTGTACCTCAAGCGGAGTAGAGCGCAAAGGAAACGGAACAAGTTTGGGTAATAGTTTTGCATGTGGTATCTGTCACAGCTTTTCTGCAGATGGCAGATGTATCTCCCTTTTGAAGGTACTTTTTACGAATGAGTGCATTTTTGACTGTAAATATTGTATTAACCGATCCTCCAATGATATTGCCAGAACTTCTTTTACTCCCCAGGAGATTGCTGAATTGACGATAGAATTTTACCGGAGAAACTATATCGAGGGATTATTTTTAAGCTCCGGAATATTAGTCAGTCCAGATCATACAATGGAGCTGATTTTAGAGGCGCTTAAGCTTCTTCGAGAGGTTTATCATTTCAATGGATATATTCATTGTAAGGCAATTCCCGGTGCTGACCCGGCACTGATAGAGCTTTTGGGATGGTATACCGATCGTATGAGTGTTAATTTGGAATTACCTACCGCGGATAGTCTGAAGGAACTGGCTCCACATAAGAGTCGTAAGAATATTTTACAACCAATCAGACAGATACAGATGGGAAGGCAAAGTCATAGGGAGTATCTTGGCCTGCCTGATTTTAATCAGCGTCTTAAGCCAGAGATTGATGTACAACAGACAGATAAAGATATTAAGGAAATTATGAATACGAATACTTCCAGATTACCTGCCCCTAGAAAAACTAAGGAGAAAAGGACTTTTGTTCCTGCCGGACAGAGTACTCAGATGATTATTGGGGCGACAAAGGAAAGTGATTTTCAAATTATGTCCGTGGCAGAGGCGTTATATCAGAATTTTGATTTAAAAAGAGTTTTCTATTCTGCCTTTATGAATGTAAATCACGACAATAGATTGCCTTCTACGGAATCAGGCCCGCCGCTGTTAAGAGAACACCGTTTATATCAGGCGGATTGGCTACTACGCTTTTATGGCTTTCAGACGATGGAGCTGTTGGATGAGAAACATCCCAATTTCAATGTACTAATTGATCCCAAATGTGATTGGGCACTTCGTCATCTAGAGATGTTTCCTGTTGAAGTAAATCGCGCTGATTATTATACGCTTCTTCGAGTACCGGGAATAGGCACTAACTCTGCACAGCGTATTATTATGGCGAGAAAGAGTGCAGTACTAGATTTTCAAGATTTAAAACGTATGGGTATTGTTTTAAAGAGAGCAGTATATTTTATAACCTGTAAAGGAAAAACGATGTATCCGATTAATATTGAAGAGAATTTTATTACAAGGCAACTGGTCGCTCTTAAGGATCAACCGCCGTTAGGTATTGATAAAAACATCACATATCGCCAGTTATCCCTTTTTGATGATGTTAATTTTAGTCGGAAACAATCAGTTTTAAAAATTGCCGGAATTTAACGTATTTTGGAGTTGATGTAAATTGGAGACGAAACATATTTATCTTTGTGACAATAGTATTGATGGTATTTTTACAGCAATTTACTTGGCTTGGAGTTCAAGAAATGGACATTCTAATAATAAAATTGAAGAAAAAAGTGAAGGAAGCAAATATTCTAATATAGAATTGTTTTCGGAATATATCACTGTTGATACTGATTTGACTTTAGCAACGAAGGTTGCTGCATCAATTAAATCAAAAATTTCAGAGGAAGCTTATGAGATGGTTTGCAGAGTGGCTTTATCTGATTATCTTGGAAAAGCAGATTTAATTTATCGTTTTCTAATTCTGGGATTTTCAATTGGAAGCAATATTTTAGAACATCTGAGTAATCAAATTGTTAATAAAATATTTAAAGTTAATCAATACGTTAGTAGGGAAGCATATCATTTTATTGAATTTATCCGCTTTTCGGAACAGGAAAACGGTTTACTTATAGCAGTGATACATCCGAATAACCATGTCTTAACCTTAATTACACCCCATTTTGCCGACCGATTTCCCCAAGAGCGCTTTTTGATTTATGATGCAAATCGTAAAATTGCTACCTTTCATATACCAGGAAAATCCTGGATTATAGCGGAAGTACCTGAAATTAACCAGGAGGAACTTAATCAAATATCATTAATTGAGGATGAATATCGTGATTTATGGAAAATATTCTTTCATAATATTGCAATTAAAGAGAGAATTAATCCAAATCTTCAACGTAATAATCTTCCAATTCGTTTTCGAAGGGACTTGACTGAATTTAAAGAAAATTGAAAATACAACAAAACATAGTATAATATTCCATTTTATGATGAGTGAATAAATCAATTTAAGAGAGAGATACTATCCATGTAATATAAATTATATAGGAGGAGTATCATGAGAAGAAAATTGGCAATAATTCTAAGTATATGTTTTGTCACGATGTTAGTTTTCTCTGGATGTTCTACAACCGGTACAAAGACCGGAACAAAAACAGGTACAAATGTTACCACTACTGTAGCTCCAACTTTATCTGGAACAACAGGAACAACTGGTACTACAGGTACTACTGGAACAACTGGAACAACAGGAACAACAGGAACTACTGGTACAACTGGTACAACTACAGGTACCGGAACAGCATCAGGTACTGGTACATCCAGAACAGGAACAACAGGAACAACAACGGGAACTGTTACACCTGGAGTAACTGGAACGACTTCAGGATCAGGTACTGCAAGGTAATCATAAGGATGTTGCATGATTTGAGTTTCTCTGCAACATCCTTTTTTATTTCATAGGAAATTGCGTCCTATGAAATAAAAAGCACTCCGTGCAGGATGCGCACCTCGCGGTAAGGAAGTATGTTACTACGTAACCC
>JAEWMT010000032.1 GCA_023393095.1 Bacillota bacterium | reverse complement strand
AATGATTTAAGGAGGATAAAGATAATGTTTGATCATATGACAGAACAAGAGGCAAGAGAAGAAATCAAAAAATTAGTAGCAGAATATTGTAATAAATATCATGTAAAAAAAGAATATAAGGAAGGCGACAGTATTCCCTATGCCTCAAGGGTATATGATAACGAGGAAATGGTAAATCTCGTAGACAGTTCCTTAGAATTCTGGCTAACAGCAGGAAGATATGCGGATCAATTTGAGAAACAATTTGCTGAGTATCTTGATGTAAGATATTGTTCCCTAGTAAATTCCGGTTCCTCAGCTAATTTATTAGCATTCATGTCTTTAACCTCTCCATTATTAAAAGAAAGAACAATTCATCGAGGTGATGAAGTGATAACCGTAGCGGCAGGTTTCCCTACTACCGTATCCGCAATCATACAATATGGTGCAGTTCCTGTATTTGTCGATGTCACAATCCCCCAATACAACATCGATATAGCACAATTGGAAGCCGCTTTATCTGATAAGACAAAGGCCATAATGATTGCTCATACATTAGGGAATCCTTTTGACTTAAATGCAGTAAGCCATTTTTGTAAAAAGCATAATTTGTGGTTAATCGAAGATAACTGCGATGCATTGGGTTCTACATATAGAATAAATGGGGTAACAAAGCTAACCGGAACAATTGGAGATATCGGTACCTCTAGCTTCTATCCTCCCCATCATATGACTATGGGTGAAGGTGGAGCTGTATATACGAATAATCCTCTTCTGCATAAAATTATCTGTTCCTTCCGAGATTGGGGAAGAGACTGTAGCTGTCCTTCGGGTAGGGATAATCTGTGTGGGCACCGCTACGACAGGCAATATGGGGAACTTCCCTTCGGTTATGATCATAAATATGTATATTCTCATTTCGGATATAATCTGAAGGCAACCGAAATGCAAGCTGCAATTGGTTGTGCCCAGCTTAAGAAGTTCCCTTTCTTCATCGAAAAAAGACGTCACAACTTTAATCGCCTCATGGCAGGATTGAAGAATTTAACCGATCACCTAATATTACCCGAGGCTTGTGAAAATTCGAATCCTAGTTGGTTCGGCTTTCTTATCACAGGTAAAGAAAGCATAAACCGTAACCATCTTGTCCAATATATTGAAAACCACGGTGTTCAGACAAGAATGCTTTTCGCAGGAAACTTAATTAAGCATCCATGCTTTGACGAAAAGCGAGCTACCGGGAAGGACTATCGGGTAGTAGGTGATTTATTGAATACAGATCGCATTATGAAGGATACTTTCTGGATTGGTGTATATCCAGGCATGACGGATGAGATGATCGATTATATGATTAAGATAATTAAGGAAGCAATTATTCAGGAGATAAAATAATGGAAAAAGCAAAAGTTGCAATTATTGGAACAGGGAACATAGGTACTGACATTCTACTGAAACTACAGCGTTCAGATGTTTTGGAATGCAGTCTATTTACCGGCAGGAATCCAGATTCCGCCGGTATTAAATTGGCAAAGGAATTGGGCATCAAGGTATCCTATAATTCTATTATGCCAATTGAAAATAACCCCTCATGTTGTGATATTGTTTTTGATGCCACTTCTGCTGAAGTACATAAATATAACGCACCAATACTTAAGAATCTCAATAAATTCACAATAGATCTTACTCCTTCAAAAATCGGGAAAATGTGCATTCCTGTAATTAATCTACATGAATCGATAGAAGAAATGAATGTTAATCTTATTACTTGTGGAGGACAAGCTGTTATTCCTATCGCATATGCTTTATCAAAGGCTTATTCGGATATAAAATATCTTGAAATCGCTGCTAGTATTTCATCAAAATCCGCTGGTCCCGGTACTAGGAACAATATAGACGAATTTACACAAACAACTAGTGATGCATTATGCCAATTTACCGGTGTAAAAAATTCTAAGGCAATTATTATTTTAAATTCGGCTGAACCCCCGATTACTATGCGAAACACCCTTTATGCATTAATTGATCATCCCAATATGGATAAAATACAAAGAAGTGTTAATGAAGTGGTACAAAAAATAAAACAGTATGTCCCAGGATACCATTTACTATTAGAGCCAACCTTTGAAAACGGGCGTGTAACAACCATAATTGAAGTAATCGGTCAGGGTGATTATTTGCCAAAATTCTCTGGAAACTTGGACATTATTACCTGTGCAGCAATTGAAGTTGCAGAAAAATATGCAATTACAAAATTAATGAGGGAGTAATCCTATGAGTAAGTTAAAATTTTTTGATTCGACCCTGCGAGACGGTTCTCACGCAATCAGACATCAATTGACAAAAAAAAGTATTGAGGATTATTGCCGTTCCATGGATACTGCTGGAATGGAAACCATTATCGTCGGTCATGGAAACGGGTTAGGTGCTTCCTCTCTTCAAGTAGGGCTATCTCTATTAAGTGATACAGAGATGCTGCAGGCAGCGCGCGCTAATCTCGAAAAGACAAAACTAGGTGTATACATGATTCCAGGTTTTGGTACCATCCATGAAAATATAAAGCCTGCAATGGACATAGGAGTCGACTTATTTACCATTGGATGCCACTGCACAGAAGCTGACACGACACGGCAACATATTGAATATATTTCTAAATCGGGAAAAGAAGTGTATGGTGTTTTGATGATGTACCATATGGCATCTACGGAGCGAATTCTGGAAGAAGCACGGAAGATGCAATCCTATGGTGCCAAGGGTGTAATCATTATGGATTCTGCCGGTGCTTCTACCCCTGAATTGGTCAAGAGGACCATTTCATCCTTATATGACACTTTAGATATACAAGTTGGATTTCATGCACACAATAATCTCGGACTTGCTGTTGCTAATGCTTATACGGCTTATCAGGAAGGAGCTTCTATTATAGACGGAACAATACGTGGATTTGGTGCAGGTGCCGGTAATTGTCAGTTGGAAGCTTTCGTGGCATTACTAGAAATGAATCATATCAAAACCAGAGCGAATCTATATAAAATGCTTGATACCAGTGAATATGTCATGTCTGGTATTATGGAGAATGAAATGGGATTAACCTCCTTAAATATAATAAGTGGTATGTCAGGAGTATTCTCTGCTTTTAAAGTACATGTAGAAAAAGCAGCGAAAGAATTCAATGTTGACCCAAGAGACATTTTCATTGAACTTGGTAGGCGAAAGGTTGTAGGGGGTCAAGAGGATATGATTATTGAGGTTGCCGAGCAGCTCAGTAATCCAATCAAAATTGATGAGATGTCCTATCAATTAGGCTCATTACTATGATAATAAAAATCACGGAGGGATAGTTATGAATGTTTCAGAATATATCTTTGATTTCTTTGCTAATAAGGGTATTGATACTACCTTTATGGTTTCAGGCGGACAGGCAATGTGGTTAAATGACGCTGTCGGTAAAAACACGAAATATCAAATCATATGTACCCATCACGAACAAGCTGCCGCTATGGCTGCAGATGCTTATGGGCGAATAAAGAATAAACCAGCTATTGCACTCGTTACGGCTGGTCCTGGTAGTGTGAACGCTATGAATGGAGTTGTTGGTGGATATACAGATTCCGCTCCAATGATTGTTATATCTGGTCAATCTGCGTTAGCTTTTGTAAAATACCAAGAAGATACAAAAATACGTCAACATGGAGTGCAGGGAATCAATATCAAACCTCTTGTTGAGAGCGTAACAAAATATTTCATAACAATCGATGACCCGCAAAGAATTAAATATTATCTGGGAAAAGCATATCATCTCGCTACCTCCGGCAGACCCGGCCCTGTCTGGATCGATGTTCCCTTGGATATCCAAACTATGCAGGTTAATTTAAAATATATGGATAACTATGAGCCTGAAAAGGAACCCGAAGGAAGAAACTCATTACGACAGGCGGTAATTCACGCATATGATTTGTTAAAAAAATCTAAGAGACCGATTTTTCTCGTAGGTCAGGGTGTAAGTCTTGCAGGAGCAAGAGAGGATTTCTATCAGTTTGTGAATAATGCAAGAATTCCTGTAATTACCGCCCGTTTAGGCATAGACTTAATAGAAAGTGATAGTGATTTATACGTTGGCCGTCCCGGCAATTATGGTGAACGCTCTGCGAATTTTGCAATACAAAATGCAGATCTTATCCTATCTGTGGGTTGTCGTTTAGCTTCCTCTTTAGTTGGTCATAATCCCAAGGAATTCGGTAAACATGCTTATAAGTTTGTTGTTGATATTGATCAAAAAGAGCTGGATAAGCCTAGTATTAAAATAGATTATAAAGCTAAGCTTGACTGCAAAGATTTCTTCTACATGATGCTTAAAGAGTCTGTTTCGAATATATTACCATCTTATGAACCCTGGGTTCAGACATGCAAGACATGGAAGGATAAATATCCAGTGGTTCTGCCTGAATATAAAGATCAAGTACCTGTTAACTCCTATTACTTTACAGATAGGTTATCAAAGCTTGCTGATAAAAACACATGCATTCTAGTAGATACCGGCTCCTGTTTTCATGTTGTATGCCAAAGTTGGAAATTAAAGAAAGGACAAAAGTATCTTACAACCGGAGGGTTGTCCTCCATGGGATATTGGGCAGCTGGAATTGGTGCTTGCATCGCAAATGATAAGAGAAGTACCCTAGTTATCACTGGTGATGGAAGCCTGCAGATGAATCTTCAGGAATTTGCTACCATAAAACATAATAAGCTTCCTATTAAAGTTTTCATCCTGAATAATAACGGCTATCTATTAATTCGTCATACTCAAAATAATTTTATGGAAGGTCGTCTTGTAGGTGAAAGCCCCTCCTCCGGAGTATGGTGTCCTGACGCATTGGAAATTGCTAAGGCATATGGTATAAAATGCGTACGAATTGAATCTGTTGATGACATCGATCAAACAATACAGGAAGTACTTGAGTATGACGGTCCTGTTATCTGTGATGTCATTACCCCAGAGTGGCAATTGCTTATCCCGAGAATTACATCGGATAAGCTTCCTGATGGTACTTTGGTTCCAAAAAATTATGAGGATATGTTCCCATTTCTTCCCTACGATGAACTAAAGGCTAATATGGTAGCAGAACAGGACTAATGTAAAGCGAGGTACAATACATGAATGGTATCGTATTAACTGGTGCAACCAGTATGCTGGGTATTGCATTAATAAATCAATGTATCAAAAACCATATCAATATACTAGCAATAGTCAGACGAAATTCTAGTAATCTAAATAGAATTCCTTTATCAGATCATGTAAAGGTTATGGAATGTAATTTAGATGAGTTAAGCTCGCTTAAAGTGCAGAAAGATCAATATGATGTTTTCTATCATTTTGCCTGGGATTATACTCAGAGAAAAACCCGGGATAATCCGATATTACAAAACAAAAATATACAATATACATTGGATGCAGTAGAATTAGCTGCAAGAATCGGATGCCACACATTTATCGGGGCCGGATCGCAAGCCGAATACGGACGGGTGGATGATGCCTTATCACCAATGACTCCAGTAAACCCTGATAATGCATATGGTATTGCAAAATATACAGCCGGCAAACTAAGTAAATTGCTATGTCGTGACATAGGTATACGACATATATGGACCAGAATATTAAGTGTATATGGTCCATATGACAATGAGAATACTATGATTATGTATACCATCAGAACGTTATTATCAAAAGAAAAACCTATATATACACCTTCCGAACAACAATGGGATTATTTATATAGCGAAGATGCAGCAAGAGCATTTTATGCCATAGGTAGAAAAGGAAAGAATAATTCAATCTATTGTATAGGTTGCGGAGAAGCTCATCCTCTGCATGAATATATATCCACTATTCGTGATTGCATTGATGCCGATTTACCGTTAGGCATCGGGGAGATGGAATATTCCAATAATCAAGTAATGCACTTATGTGCTAATATATCAAACCTAGCCGATGATACGGGATTTCAACCTGAATTCTCATTTCATGATGGAATAGCTCGAACAATAGCTTGGTATAAGGGGGAAATATTATGAATTTACAAGATATTCAAAATGATATTAATGGTTTTATTAATGGAGAGCAATATACGGAAGCCTCGAATTTATACCTATCAACTATCGAAGAATTAAGGGCACAGCATTCTCCTTTATTACCAGAATTCTGTTATAATTACGCTAACCTTTTATTTAATCTGTATGAGTATGAATTATCTTTATCCATGTTCCAACAGGCATATAATCAGGGGTTTAAAAGGCAGGAAATCGAATCTTTTCTTTATGATTCCTTTGTTCATCCAAATAATAATGAATTCCAGGAAACTTACAATACTCACTTCATTTCTTATTCTGATCATATCGTATCATCAAATTTGCCAACTTATGATGAGCTTTCTTTAGATTTCATACCATTAGATGAAGATAAATACTATATTTTTAACAAAACGACAAAGACCTTTGATGGAATGATTGACTTGACGCCAGAATCACTTGGTATATTCCAAAGTGTTAATTTCGAAGATGAATTCTCAGACATTGTAATGGCAGGAACGTGGAATATATATAAACTAAAGAATTGTATCTTGTCCAATCCTAATCGTAAGATATATTTTATTTCAACAGATATAAAGCAGTCTTTATCCTTCTTAAAGCTCCCCTCTTTCATAGAA
>JAEWMT010000140.1 GCA_023393095.1 Bacillota bacterium | reverse complement strand
CCGTACAAATATACAGTAAGCCTTATGATAGTAATTATATGGATGCAGAAGAAGAATCAAATGATCAGTTAAATCAAAAAAAAGCTAAGGTCATGAAGCTATTTCATAATGATACGGAGGAAGAAACAGAGCAATCTACTCAGAATACGGTGAATGGTTTAGGTATCTACCGTTCCATTATAATACGATGTGTATGCGCAATCTTAATATTTGCAAGTATTTTTATGATAGATAAATTCAATGTGAAAATAGGTAATGTTACAAATAAGACAATCAAGGAATATGTTATGGGTAATGATGTTATTAAGGATTTGGAAAATATAATAGTAACCTGGCTGAAATAATTTGTTAGTAGTTATAGTTAAGCCTGTATGCCAAAGAGGCATTGGAAGTTCCCGCATACCAACCAGTGAGTAGGAAACTTGCTATACCCCTTTAGTATACAGGGAAAACCATAACCGTTAATAAATACATCTTAGCAATGTTCATTGTATTTTGATTACTTTTCAGTTATAATAACGAATGAGAAAAAGTTAGAATGCCTTAAAATGGCAGAATAGAGGTAATAATGAGAAAACTGGCACTTTCGGACGAAATACTGTTAACCGTAGATAAACCGGCACGCTATATAGGCGGAGAAGTCAATATGCAGGTGAAGGATCCGTCGAAGACAGACATTCGCTTTTGTATGTGTTTCCCGGATGTTTATGAGATTGGCATGTCGCATCTAGGAATACAGATATTATATGATATATTAAACCGCAGGGAGGATACCTATTGTGAAAGAGTGTATTCCCCTTGGACCGATATGGACAAGCTGATGAGGGAGAAGAATATCCCATTATTTGCACTGGAAAGTCAGGATCCGATCAAGGATTTTGATTTTCTGGGTATCACGCTGCAGTATGAGATGTGTTATACCAACATTCTGCAAATATTGGAGCTTTCCCAAATTCCGATTTTTGCAAAGGATAGAACCGAGGATGATCCTATAGTTATAGGAGGAGGCCCCTGCAGCTATAATCCGGAGCCGATTGCTGATTTCTTCGATTTCTTCTATATCGGAGAAGGAGAGACGGCATATGACAAGTTGCTGGATGTATATAAGGAATGTAAGAGTGAGGGAAAAACTAGAAAAGAATATCTGGAAAGGGTGGCACAAATTGAAGGAATGTATGTGCCTGCTTTTTATGATGTGAAATATAAAGAAGACGGAGCGATAGAAAGCATTTCTCCGAATAATCCTGCAGCACCAGCCAAGGTAAAAAAACAGGTGGAGATGAATCTAAGTGAGGCATATTATCCGACTAAGCCTGTAGTACCCTTTATCAAAGCGACACAGGACAGAGTTGTTCTTGAGATTCAACGAGGTTGTATTAGGGGCTGTCGTTTTTGCCAGGCAGGAATGATCTATCGCCCAACTAGAGAGCGGAGTCTGGAGTATCTAAAAAAATGTGCTTATGAGATGCTAAAGTCCACCGGACATGAGGAGATTTCCTTAAGCTCCTTAAGTTCCAGCGATTATTCACAGCTCCAGGAGCTGGTATATTATCTGATTGATGAATTTGGATCAAAGGGCGTAAATATTTCACTTCCGTCCCTTCGAATTGATGCATTTGCACTTGATGTTATGAGTAAGGTTCAGGATGTCAGAAAAAGTAGTCTAACCTTTGCACCGGAGGCTGGTACACAAAGACTTCGTGATGTGATCAACAAAGGTCTGACCGAGGAGGTTATACTTGAGGGTGCGATGAAGGCATTTACCAGCGGATGGAACAGGGTAAAGCTATATTTCATGCTTGGACTTCCGACAGAAACTGATGAGGATATTGAAGGAATAGCAATCTTATCTGACCGGATTGCTAGAGAATATTATACCATTCCAAAGGAACAGCGTAACGGTAAAGTAAGTATAGTTTCCAGTACCTCTTTCTTTGTACCAAAGCCCTTTACCCCGTTTCAATGGGCAAAAATGTACACGGGGGAAGAATTTATCGCAAAGGCACGTTTCCTCCGTGATAAAATGAATGAACAATTAAATCGAAAGAGTATTAAGTATAACTGGCACGAGGCTAAATTAACGGTGCTCGAGGGTGTTCTTGCAAGAGGTGATCGCCGTATCAGCAGGGTTATTTATGATGCTTATCAATCCGGTTGCTTGTATGATTCCTGGAGTGAATACTTTGATTATCATAAATGGATTGAGGCTTTTGAGAAAAACGGAATTGATATAGAGTTCTATAACTGTAGGGAACGAAAAGAGGACGAGCTATTCCCTTGGGATTTCATCGATACCGGTGTAACAAAAGAGTTCCTGTTAAGAGAATATAAAAGAGCATTGGAAGAAAAGGTTACTCCAAACTGTAGACAGAGTTGCTTTAATTGTGGGGTCAAGGTCTTTGGAGAAGGCACCTGTCCAACACTGCAGTCTGCAGAGATAAAGGAGGTGAATGCTGATGAAGGCCAGAATTAAATTTCAGAAATACGGTTCGATGAAATTCATTGGGCACCTTGATGTTATGCGATATTTTCAGAAGCTGTTTCGTAGAGCAGGTATCGATAATGAATATTCCAAGGGCTTTAGCCCTCATCAGATTATGTCATTTGCAGCCCCGCTTGGAGTAGGACTAACCAGTGACGGAGAATATCTGGATGTACAGCTTTTATCAAGTGATACACCGGAGGTAATGATAAACAGGTTAAATGAAGTCATAACAGAAGGCTTTAAAATTATTGACTTTCATCCACTGCTTGATCCTGAGTTTAATAAAAAAGTAATTACTGCAATGTCATTGGTGGCTTCAGCAGATTACCTAGTCTCTCTGAAGGATGGATATTCTCTCGGAGAGATTAAAAATCAGGAGGAATTTATAGTTCAGTTTGAAAAATTTCTGAATCAAAAGGAAATTATGATAGACAAGAAAACCAAGACCAGCGAAAAAATAGTAGATATCCGACCTGCGATTACTTTATCTGCCTTTGATGAAAAAGATTATGAAGAAAGGCTTGGGAATGTATTAAACCCGATGAAGGAAACTGTTACGAAACCGGTCAGTGTAGCCGATAGTTATAATAATGGGATAAAGGTATATCTTCAAGTAGCTACTGGTAGTGCAGAAAATCTAAAACCCGAACAGGTGATGGAAGCGTTTTATGATTTTAACAAAGTTCCATTTGAAAAATTCGCATGGCAGGTTCACCGGATTGAAGTCTATACGAAAGATCCACAATCAAATCAGCTAATATCACTGGATAAGTTGGAGAGATAAATTCATAAGTCAGGTGAATAAAAGTCGACTTATGAAAATTTAAGGTTATACAATCTGGTTGATTTTTATAGAAAGAATTCCAAATAAATAGAGGAGCTCAGGATGGATAATAAACTTATTATTACAAAAATGGATCATAATATTGTATCTGCTTTTTTTGAAGACCGGGATATGGTACAGGTATCCTTGAATACTGTGGAAGAATCATCCATTTTGGGCAATATTTATCTGGGGAAGGTCAAAAATATTGTTAGAAATATCAATGCTGCTTTTATAGAAATTGCAGACGGCAGAATGTGTTATTATTCACTTGGAGAAAATCGCTATCCGATTATGGCCAAAACCCAATTTGATCAGGAGGACAGAAATCTTACTGAAGTTAAGGTAAAAGCTGGAGATGAGCTTCTTGTTCAGATCTCAAAGGAGGATATTAAGACGAAGGCACCGGTGGTTAGTTCAAACCTTAATTTCACCGGTAAATATGCTGCCTTAACCTACGGTAAATTGACAAATGGTGTATCCTCCAAAATAACGGATGAAAAGGAACGTAGCCGTTTGAAAAGCATAGCAAAGAAACATGAAAGTCGAGAGTATGGATTTATTATCCGTACCAATGCAGCTTATATATCAGAAGATAAAATTGAAGACGAGATACAAAAACTCATTGAGTCTTATGAAAATATCAGAAATTACGGAATTCATAAAAGCTGCTTTTCATTAGTTTATCAGACGCCACCAAATTATATCTGTGATATTCGAGATGGATATGCCGAAAATATTGAAGAGTTTGTTACAGATAATCCAGTATTTTATAATAATATAAAAAATTATCTAGAGGTTTACCAACCGGAGGATCTTAGGAAACTGAGATTCTATGAAGATATTACAGTGAACCTCGTCAGTCTATACGGAATTAGGGATAAGCTAAACGATGCAGTTCGCCCTATGGTATGGTTAAAGTCCGGAGGAACCCTGATCATTCAGCCCACCGAAGCACTGACAGTCATTGATGTTAATACCGGTAAGGCAATTGCCGGTAAGAAAAAAGCGCAGGAAACGTTTCTGAAAATTAACCGTGAAGCTGCAAAGGAAATAGCAAAACAGATTAGACTTCGTAATCTTTCAGGCATTATTATTATTGATTTTATCGATCTGGAATTAAGTAAGGATAAGGAATTATTAATGAAGGAGCTTAATGATTACTTTAAGAAAGACCCAATAAAAACTACTCTTGTTGATATGACTGCACTAGGTCTTGTTGAAATCACAAGAAAGAAAGTTAGAAAGCCACTGCATGAGCAGATAGAGGATGTTAAGAAACGATAATAGAACACTTTTATCTATCATGAAAGACTGACGATGCTGTAAGCTCAAATGATATGTGTAAAGTGAATTTAATAAATTTTAAAACAAAATTATATTAGTGTATATGGATCTGTATTATAAATATTACTTATGCAAATTTCAGATTATGATTAATAGAATTCACAGAAACATTATAACGTAAAGAGAAAGAATGGTTTGAAATGATAAAAACAAATGCTATGCGCCTGTTAGACCAAGCGGGAATCAGCTATCGAGCAATCGAATATGAAGTTGATGAGAATAATCTGGGCGGTGAACATGTAGCGGAATTGATTGGAATACCGGCAGAGCAAGTGTTCAAAACTCTGGTTGTAAAAGGAGAAAAGAAAGGGATTGTGGTATTTTGTATTCCCGTTAACCTTGAAATCAATCTGAAAAAGGCAGCTTGTGTTATCGGTGATAAGAAGATCGAAATGCTCCATGTGAAAGATCTACTTGGAACTACCGGTTATATCCGTGGCGGATGTTCTCCCATCGGAATGAAGAAGAAATTCCCGACGTATATAGATGAAACGGCATTTCTTTATGATGAGATAACAGTCAGTGCAGGAATCAGGGGATGTCAGCTATGTATATCACAGGAAAAGCTTGTGGAATACCTAGACGCTAGTTTATGTGATATTGCAGAATAGAATAAGCGCGATTCACCATACGTTGAGATGTGCTGTCTGCTAAAAGGTAGTTAGGAATACATTATGGTGATTAAAAGCACAGTTTAAAATAATTTACTTCACATCATTGAGTTTTAGAATATTTTATTTGACAAATTAATATGTTTATGCTAGCATATTCTAGTGTGCCGCACAGCGAGGTATAAGTTCTGGTTTTGGTAAAATCAGGCACCGCAGCTGGCGAGTAATGATAATAGGAGGTGCCAATATGTACGCAATTATTGCAACTGGTGGAAAACAGTACAAGGTAGCGGAAGGCGATATCATTAAAGTAGAAAAGCTTGGTGCAGAAGCAGGAGCAGCTATTACTTTTGATCAGGTACTTGCTGTAAACAATGGTGAGTTAGTAGTAGGTAACCCTACTGTAGCAAACGCTAAAGTTTCTGCAACTGTTGTAGAAGAAGGCAAGAACAAAAAAGTTATTGTCTACAGATACAAGAGAAAGTCTGGATATCACAAGAAGAATGGACACAGACAGCCTTATACTAAGGTTAAGATTGAAAAGATCAATGCATAGGGAATGAGATATGATTAATATATCCATTTATAAAAATGCAGAGAATTTGATTACCGGTTTTCAGATATCCGGACATGCTGATTATTCGCAGTACGGAAGTGACATTGTATGTGCCGCAGTATCTGCTCTAGTAATCAATACGATAAATTCTATTGATCATTTTACCTCAGATAGGTTTAGTCTTAAGCAGGATGAGAATAAAGGTTTTATAGAATTTCATGTGGTTTCCGAGCTTTCAGGTAATACAAATCTGTTGTTAAGCTCTTTGGTCTTAGGACTGAAAGGAGTGGCGGAGGAGTATACGGATCAGTATATCCGGCTGACTCAGGTGAAATCACAGTAACTTAGATTGTTGTATATCATTTGAATTGTAGGAGGTGTAGAACATGTTAAGAATGAACCTTCAATTTTTCGCTCATAAAAAGGGTGTTGGTTCTACCAAGAACGGTAGAGATTCCGAGTCCAAGAGATTGGGTGCAAAAAGAGCAGACGGTCAATTTGTTCTTGCAGGAAATATTCTTTACAGACAGCGCGGTACGAAAATCCATCCGGGTATTAACGTAGGCCGTGGCGGAGATGATACATTATTTGCATTAGTAGACGGTGTTCTTAAATTTGAACGTAAGGGCAGAGATAAGAAGCAGGCTAGTGTATATCCTGTAGAGTCTAAATAAGAATTTAACCATTCGATATTAACCCCAAATTCTCGAGTGAATTTGGGGTTATTTTTGCTATAAAGCGTTTTTGGTTGTATTTGGCATGGTTATTGTTTATAATAAGCATTATAAAAATCGGTAACAATAGATTATGATTATAAATTTAGTAGTTTGATTAAATTGATTATTAATTTGTCTTTATTGATTTGATTGTTAGTTGCATTATTATTGATAAGATAAAGTGATACCTTTTTAGAAATAGAAGAATAGAATGTTTTTTCTTGATAGGAAGGTATGGAAAGGTGATTTCATGTTTGCAGACAGAGCGGAAATTCATATCAGATCCGGTAAAGGCGGCGACGGTCATGTAAGCTTTCGTAAAGAAATCTTTGTACCAGCAGGCGGTCCCGATGGTGGAGACGGCGGCAAAGGCGGCGATCTGATATTTGTGGTAGATGAAGGCTTGAACACCCTTACTGATTTTCGATATACCCGTAAATACAGTGCTCAGGACGGGGAAGATGGCGGCAAGAAACGCTGCCATGGTAAGGATGGTGAAGATAAGATTGTAAAGGTTCCACCGGGAACCGTAATAAAGGAAAAGAATACTGGAAAAGTCGTAGCGGATATGTCACACGGAAATAACAGGGAGGTCATATTAAAGGGCGGCAGAGGCGGAAAAGGAAACCAGCATTATGCAACTCCGACAATGCAGGTGCCAAAATATGCCCAACCTGGTCAGAAAGCTCAGGAAATGGATGTCCTTTTAGAGTTGAAAGTAATTGCTGACGTAGGTCTTGTCGGCTTTCCAAACGTAGGTAAATCAACTCTGTTATCACGAGTAACCAATGCAAGACCGAAGATTGGTAATTATCATTTTACCACTTTAAGTCCCAACCTTGGTGTTGTTGATTTGGAGGGCGGCGGCTTTGTTATTGCCGATATTCCTGGTCTGATTGAAGGAGCCTCGGAGGGACTTGGCTTAGGTCATGAGTTCCTAAGACATATTGAACGAACCAAGGTAATCATCCATCTTGTAGATGCAGCGTCGACAGAAGGTAGAGATCCAATTGAAGATATTAATTTAATTAATTCTGAACTTACAGCATATAACCCTGAGCTTGCGAAACGTCCCCAGGTGATAGCGGCAAATAAGACTGACGTATTACCGGAGGAAGAAGAGAAAGCCATAATTCAAAAACTCAAAGAAACCTTTGAACCACAGGAGATTCCGGTATTTGCAATCTCTGCTGTCAGCGGAAAAGGGATGAAGGAGCTTTTGTATCATGTAAAGGGAATGCTTTCAAAGCTTGATAGCGCCCCGGTAGTCTTTGAAAAAGAGTTCTTTGCAGAAGATCTGGCAAATTCCAATGAGCCCTATGAGGTATGGAAGGAAGAAGAGCATCTTTATGCAGTGGAAGGTCCTCGTATTGAAAGAATGCTTGGTTACACGAATCTGGATTCCGAAAAAGGTTTTGAATTCTTCCAGAAGTTCTTAAAAGAGAATGGAATACTTGATCAACTGGAGGAGCTTGGCATTCAAGAAGGCGATACCGTAAGAATGTATGGGCTACAATTTGACTACTACAAATGATTGCGAAGCAATCATAGCAGCGTAGCTGCGTGAGATGAAAGTGGGATACAAAAGCATTCATGCTTTTGGAGCACGCTGTTATCTCTTGTAGTAACAACGAGAGGCTTTGCCTCGAGTCTGGGCATTATAGTAAACGTAGCTGCGTGAGATGAAAGTGGGATACAAAAGCATTCATGCTTTAGGAGCACGTTTTTATCTCTTGTAGTAACAACGAGAGGCTTTGCCTCGAGTCTGGGCTTGACAATAAAAAATTAACTGAAAGGAGCACACAGATGACAACAAAGCAAAGAGCTTATTTAAAAGGTCTTGCTATGACGCTGGATCCAATCTATCAGATCGGTAAATCTGCTCTAACCCCTGAAATCACAGAGGGTGTGAGTGAAGTGCTGGAAGCAAGGGAACTTATTAAAATAAATGTCTTAAAGAATTGTATGGATGATCCGAAAGAAATGGCAAGCATTTTGGCAGAAAGAACCCGTTCTGAAGTGGTTCAGGTCATCGGTAAGAAAATCGTTCTATACCGAGAATCCAAAGATAAAAAGAAAATTGTACTTCCGGAAGACAAAAAATCTAAGAATAAATAATTAAATTTCCGGATTTTTAGAATGCAAAGGAAGGTAATTATGAATAAAATTGGTATTATGGGAGGTACTTTTAATCCAATTCATCATGGTCATTTATTTCTGGCTGAAAATGCATACGAACAGGCCGGATTGGATAAAGTACTTTTTATGCCCTTGAAAAATCCACCGCACAAAACAATACCAAATAATATTACGGACCAGCATAGGATTGACATGGTGAAGCTTGCGATAGAGAATAACCCTCATTTTGAATTATCTGATATAGAATTAAAACGCGAAGGCATGACCTATACTGCCGATACATTAACATATTTGAAAGAGAAGCATCCTGAGGATGAATATTATTTTATCGTTGGTACGGATTCCCTTTTCTATATGCAAGATTGGATGCAGCCACAGGTGATATTTGATCTAAGTACAGTTGTCACAGCAGGAAGGGATAATGCGGATGAAGAGAGAATTTCAAAGCATATAGAGTACCTCGAAAAAACTTTCCACGCCAGAATAATCCATATAAAAATGCCTATGATAGATATATCTTCCGAAGAGATCAGAAAAAGACTTACAACTGGCAGAACCGTTCGCTATTATATATCAGATGTTGTAATTGAGTATATTAAAAATAACAAGCTTTATACGGTACGTCAGGAGGCATAACATTCATGAATATGGAAATGATCAGAAGAGACCTAAGAAATTTATTAAAAGCTTCCCGATTCCGTCATAGTGAAGGGGTTGCCAATGTAACTTATGATCTGGCATTAATCCATGGATATGATACACAAAAGGCCGAACTGACTGGAATCCTTCATGACTGTGCAAAATATCTTTCCGATCAGGAGCTGATGGAAGCTTGTCAAGAATATAATTTACCGGTTACCGAAGTGGAAAGTCGATGTCCTTTTTTATTGCATGCCAAGGTTGGAGCTTATTTTGCAAGAACCAGATATGATATCACCGATGAAGAAATCCTATCTGCCATTACCTATCATACCACAGGACGGCCGGATATGACTTTGTTAGAGAAGATTATATATACGGCAGATTATATCGAGCCTTATCGGAAACCGCTTCCAAGAATAATGGAAATCAGGGAAGCTGCCTATCTTAATCTGGATCAGGCAGTCTATATGATTGCAGAAAATATTTTAAATTATCTTAGAAGTACCGGCAAGGAGTTTGATCACCTTACTGTGGAAACATATAATTATTATAAAGCAATACTTAAAACAAATTTTTTTAATGAATAGAGAGGTAAATTTCGAATGGATAGTTCAAAACAAATCGTAAAATTGGCATATGAAGCATTGGATGAGAAGAAGGGTGAGGATATTCAGATTATTGAAATCAAGGACATCTCCATCATTGCTGATTATTTTATAATAGCTAACGGTACGAATGCTTCCCAAGTGGACGCTCTTGTTAACTCTGTTACTGATAAGCTTGGTAAAAATGGTTTTGATATAAAAAGAATCGAAGGCATCCGTTCAGCAAGCTGGATTCTGATGGACTATGGCGATGTTGTAATTCATATTTTTTCCAAGGAAGATAGATTATTCTATAATCTGGAACGTATCTGGAGGGACGGCAAATCCATCAGTAAGGAGCAGCTGGAAGACTAATTGCTACTTAACAAATGCTTCCTTTGAAGGAACAAAACTGATATCATAATTATGTATAAAGAATTAAAGAAATGCGAAGTTCCAATTAAATATAGAATACTGCGATAAAGATATATTGCGATTGAGATATAATAATTTGGGGGTAAATAACTCTAAAACCATTCAAAAATTAGAAAATTAATAGGAGCATCGTCTTGTATAAATAATTGACGATGCTCCTATTTTAAGTTAAATAGTTACATGATTCCAGTCGTAAATATATAAAAACTTGTATTAAAATTCTATGTTCCTATTTGGAAATGGCTTATTAAGTAATATGTTCATCTGCATATAAATACTTAAGATATGCTGATATTAATTATACATTCGGAACAGCCCGATTACTTTACCCTGGATATTCAGATCTGAGACAATAATCGGCTCCATGGTATCATTCTCCGGCTGAAGACGATAATAACCATTCTCTTTATAGAAGGTTTTTACAGTAACCTCTTCTCCAAGAAGTGCTACCACATAATCACCGTTCTTAGCATGGGACTGCTTCTGAACCAATATCTTATCTCCATTATAAATTCCTGCATTAATCATACTGTCGCCTTTTACCTTCAGCATAAAGGTATCATCCTTTGGCATATATTCGGAAGGGATCGGAAAATAACTGTCTATATTCTCAACAGCAAGAATCGGCTGACCTGCAGTAATCGTACCGACGATCGGTACATTAACAAGGTCACGTCTTGTCAGATTAAATTCATCATCAACAATTTCAATTGCACGCGGTTTGGAAGGATCACGTCTTATATAACCGTTCTTCTCAAGAGTTTCAAGATGGGAATGCACGGATGAGGTCGATTTTAATTTTACTGCTTCACAAATCTCACGAACTGCCGGCGGATATCCCTTATTTATAATCTGCGATTTCAAATATTCTAATATTTCTTTCTGCTTATTACTGATTCTACCATACCCCATAAGGATACCTCCATTTCCTATTTGTACTATTATAGCATAGTTATTTTAAAAATGCAAAACTTATGTTCTGAAAATCGAAAAAATGTTTGCAAAAGAAAATATATGTTCGGGAATATATGTTCTGATTTGCTTGTTGACAAACAAACGTTCTTGAATTATAATCAAATAAGAAAACAAATGTTCGTACCATACGTTCGATATATTAGACGTTTATACAAGCTTCACATAGAAATCAATTTTATTTATGTATGACAATTGTAATCAAAGTCAGCAATATTAATAATTCAATAAATAGTAAATTATTTTAAAACAGGACACCGGATGACCATGGCTCGTAATATAATTCAAAAGAGATAAACAATACATAAAAAGTTATGGAGGTATGTAATATGAGTAGAACAGCACGGATTATGATGGATGGACATAATTATTATCAATATAATAAGAAGAGAATCTGGATTGCCGGAATTGCGGCATTAGTTATTATTCTTCTGTTAACCTTAAGTTTTTTCACTAAGACAGTTACAGCACAAAGAAATAATGAAAGAGTTAAATTAGTTACAAGCGTTGAGATTAAGAAGGGTGATACTCTATGGAGCATTGCTTCTGAATATATCAGTGATGAATATGACAGTGTCAAGGATTATATAAAAGAAATCAAAAAAAGTAATGGAATGTCTTCTGATGAAATTCATACAGGTAACTATATTGTCATTCCTTATTATGCGGATGATATCTGATCATTCTAAAATATGATAGTTATAAAATTGTCACCCCCCATTATACACCAGTCATATATCAATGAATTTTTTGATAATAAACTGGTGTATTTTTTGGTAGAAAATGGCGTTATATACATACTGCATATATTTTATTTCTGATTTGTCTGGATGGGTCTATGTATATAAAAATTATATGATAAACTCGATCTAGGTTCAATCCGGGTTAAAAATGAATTATTATTTGTAAATTGAAAATTTATAGTCTATAATTGAGTATTAATTATATTTCAAAGCGAGGATATTTTATATGAATTCATATGAAAACATTATGGAAAAAATGGTGTCATATGCCATACATTCGGAATTAATTCAAGTTATGCTTCTTTTTGGTTCAAGGGCAAGAGTTAAAAATATTGCAGATAAATATTCGGATTATGATATAATTTTTCTTGTTAAGGATGTTGATTATTTTTTAAATACAGACCAATGGCTGAATCAAATTGAAAAATATTATATTTCTTTTCAGGAACCGACAGCTGCATACGGCCAAGAACGTAGGGTATTTTTTGGCGATGCAAGGGATGTGGATTTTTTGTTTTATGATGTTAGAGAATCTGAAAGTTTGGTCGCTGACAGTACGATACAAGCATTCTTATCTCGAGGATATAAGATATTAGTAGATAAAATCGATTTTAAAGGTGTACTAGAACGAAATAAATCCTTTGAAGAAATAGAAATGATTTTTTCAGAAAAAGATTTTATTAATCTTGCAAATACATTTTGGTTTCATTCAGTATGGTCAGTAAAAAAGCTACTTCGAGGTGAAATTTGGTCAGCAAAAAGTTGTGTTGATGGTTATATGAAGGATTTATTAAGGCAGATGCTAGAGTGGTATTCAAAAGCAGTTAATAGTAAAGAGTTTGATGTTTGGCATGATGGTAGATTTCTAGATCGTTGGGTTGATGAAAATATTAAAAAGCAATTGAAAACAGCATATGGAACATACGATGCAGTGGATATTTTAAGAGCAATGACTAATACTATGCGTATTTTTAGCGAGGTATCCAGTAAAACAGCAGCTATATTGAATTTTGATTATTCCAAAGATGCGGAGACATATGCTGTGGAGCAGATAGAAAAACTTACTTCACAAACTATCACAATAAGGCAAGAATAAAAAATCGTATTCTCTTGCATGAATGATAGAAAGGAAAGGATATAGAGCCAACCGTAACTATCCAAATTTTAATAAGTATGTTTATTTAGAATAAAGTTTACTTTTCAAAGTTTTTATCAATTATTTAATTTTCTCTCAACTTAACAACATTACGGCACTACGGCGGCTGTCTTCAATTGCTGCGTAGTGCTTTTTTGTTGTATTAACACCTTATGGCCTATTACATCTGCTATTAGATAGATATCTCCAGTTTCATAGTATAAGCTGGTGACATAGGTTCTTCGGAGCTTATGTGTAGTTATTTTCTTGCTTTGATGTGACCCTCGGAAGGAACTATATATTGTATGAAGAGGAACCGTGTAATAATAGTATTGACATACATAACCAGAAGTAGTAAAGTAATTCCATGGATTACATATGTAATCTATAAGGAGGAAAATAATATGGGAAATGCTTCAAATATATCAGATTCTGAATGGGAAATAATGAAAATTATATGGAAAACTCCTAATTGCACTGCAATGGAAATCATTGAACAACTGAAAGATAGCCAGAAGTGGAAACCGAAAACCGTAAAAGCTTTAATTAGCAGACTAATCAGCAAAAACATTATTGGATTTGAACAATCAAGCAGGGAATATAAATATTATTCCTTATTGAGTGAAGAAGAGTGCAGAAAAACAGAAAACAGATCATTTTTACATAGAGTTTATAGCGGTTCCCTAAAATCTATGCTGCTTAACTTTATTGAGGAAGAAAATTTAACAAAAGAAGATATTGAGGAATTAAAGTACTTACTCAATGAAAGGGAGTCAAATCAATGACACTATTTTTTTTACTATTTCAAAAAATAGCTCAGTTATCATTTATGGGTAGCTTAATAGTGGTCAGTATACTTTTGACTAAGATAATAGTTAAAGATAGGATTGGAGTTAAATTTCAGTATGCAATTTGGTTCATATTGATTTTACGTTTGTTGCTGCCATTTACACCATCAAGTAATTTAAGCGTTTATAATTATGTACCTGCTAATGTACCAACTTATGTACCTACTTATGAAAGCATAATGATGAATATTCCAGCTTCGTCCAAAAGTATTGATGAAAATATTCATGATATTTCATTTAAGGAAACAGAGCATATGGCAATCGATTATCTTGCACTAGCAAGAAAAGCACTCCCGTTTATATGGATAATCGGTGTGTGTATGATTGGGTTGGCTTTGTTCATAAATAATTTGTTGTTTTTAAAACGTATCAAGAAATGTACCCAAATAAAAGAACAACATATTTTATCTATATTGAATGATTGCAAAGACCTAATGAAGCTATCAAAGGATATTAATTTAGTTAAAACCGATATGATTAAAACTCCGTGTGTGATAAATTTTATAAAACCGATCATTATTATGCCTGCAAAATCTTTGGATGATTGTAATTTAAATCACCTTAAATACATATTTTTGCATGAGTTAGCACATGTAAAGCGAAAAGATGTCTTTATTAATTATATAGTGAGTTTTTTATGTATCCTTCATTGGTTCAATCCACTGATTTGGTATGGCTTTTACAAAATGAGAGAAGACAGGGAAATATGTTGTGACTCACTTGCTCTATCTGTATTAAAAGAGGATGAAGTGACAAGCTATGGATTTACCATTATTAAATTGGCGGAAATTTCATCAAGGGCGCCATACCTTCCAGCCGTAGCAGGTATTATAAATAATAAGATAAAAATAAAAAGAAGGATCAGAATGATCAAACTATTCAAAAAAAGCTCATATCGAATATCTGTAATTGCTCTTGCAGTATTACTTATAACCGGAATAACTTTCCTTACAGGAGCAACGAAAACAAAAGCAGACACAAATATAGAAACGTCTACACAAATAATAGACGGAGTTAATTGTACTTTTGTTGATGATCAAGCTGCGATTGGAAAATGGGAAACAGTTGATTTCGTAGAAGCTGTTGAGGATTTTACGCCTAAAGCAGCATCATTGCAGAAAGATTTTTATCTTTTAAGTATTAAGCTGCTTCCTAACGGCCAGATGCCACAACCGGTTGCTGTTGGAGTAACGTCGGACGAAACAACTCCGGTTAATTGGCTAACTTGGACAAAAGGATATATTATTCATCACGGTGATAAGACTGCTGGCCAATATATGATAAAAGAAATCAACGGAGTTAAGTATATGTTTTGGGAATGGAAAACGGGAGATTATACAATAAGAGGTATGAAACCATATTATTATGTTTTGAAACATGTTGAATAGAAATTTAAAATGATAAGAAAACTTGGACGAGTTATGTTATGTGTTCTGTGATGATATCTAGGAAATAGATTTAACAACTACGCAGCTGAAGCTGATGGCTCTCTTAATAGAGTAATTAAATGCAGTAACCACTGATATCACAGAAGCAGAAAGTAATAAATTCACAATAACCAAAGGGGGAGTTATATGAAAAAGAAAAAGATATTTGCATTATTAATAATTATGACAGTAATATTAACAGGCTGCAAGAGCAGTAAAGATAGTATTTATAAAGTCTCAGCATCAAAGTATAATAATATTGATATTAGTAAAACGAAGGTGGATTTGAACTACAGCTATTCCAATAAACCGAAAGTTGCTACACGGACTATGGGGAATGGTAAGCTGAATTCCTTAGAAGATGCACCTAAGTGGGGACCGGATTTGGATTTAAGAATGGCAGACATGAGTTCTCTGGATCTTACAAAGGACTATGACAGGTTGATGAATATAGTTTATGATACGAGTACAAAATGGCCGGACAAGCTTCCCAAGTTTTTTGATCCAAAGAAGATATTGGAGCTAGGCAAAAATCCCGGGTTAGGTATAAGAAGCCTTCAGACCCAGGGTATCACGGGTAAGGGAGTAAATATTGCCATTATAGATTATCCACCTTTACTGGAACATAAGGAATATGGCAATCAGTTTAAATTTTATGATGAAATAAATGTCAATGATAATGAGGCTTCCATGCATGGGCCGTTTGTCTCTTCCTTAAGTGTGGGTAAAACATGTGGAGTTGCTCCTGATGCCAGTTTATATTTCATCGGATGTTATAATCAATCGAAATCACAGGACGGTAAAGTCTATATTGACTATATCCCTTATGCTAAAGCAATCGACAAGATACTGGATATTAATAAACAGCTGCCGAAAGACCGGAAAATAAGAGCATTGTCGATATCTGCATCGTGGTGCCCTGAGAATGTAGGCTATAAGGAAATTACTGAGGCTGTGGAACGGGCGAAGAAAGCAGGTATTTTCGTTATTTCCTGTAATATGTTTGAAAACTATAAGTTCTGGCCATATAGCTTAGATAAAGAACCTACGACTGATCCAGATAACCCAGATTCCTATATCATATATGAATGGGAATCCTATCTTGATATGGTTGCACATATTACTGGGTTTGTCGAATATTTTGAAAAAACATTTACAGAAAGCTTTAATAGCGAGATGCTTTTGGTTCCTACCGGATCCCGTACCTATGCCGATCGATATGGAGATGATCAATATGCCTTTGACAGAGTAGGAGGCTGGAGTGCGATGGAGCCATACCTGGCTGGATTGTATGCTATGGCTTGTCAGGTGAAACCGGATATTACACCGGATAAATTCTGGAAAGCTGCACTTAAGACGGGTGAGCTTAAAGAGGTAACAAGAGATAATAAAAAATATCCTGCTAGAATGTTGAATCCGGTTAAATTGATTGAAAGCTTAAAGTAATAAGATAGTTTCCTTCGATTGTTTAAATATCGGGAAGGATCGACAAGAAGGATACTTTAACAGTAAAACCACTTAGCTGTTTCATATATTATCAAAATTTTTTCAAATATTATCTAGGAGGAAAAAAAATGAAAGCACTAAAAGTAATTATCTTATCTGCTTTATGCATCTCATTATCCGGGTGTAACCATGTCTCAGATCATACACCCAAAATCTCAAATAAGGAGAACTCTTCAGGTGAGAATACTGCGACACCCGTTGCTGATACATATTCGATTTCAGACTACAGTAATCATACTGTGTCAGATGAATGTTCATACAAAACCGAATTGGCTGACCTCTCTTTATTAAAGCAGGGTAAGCCTGCGATTACCACCTTCGAGCAGAGTGCTGATTGGAGTTGGAAAACATTTAATGGTTTTCAAACGAAAGACGACACCTTTGGCTATGATGTTAGAAATTGTGATATCTCAAAAGAAGACTTAAGCATCGTAAAAAATTTAAATGATTTAACCTTTGATACAAATACAGTCTGGCCAGATACTCTTCCTGACGGCTTCGACCCAAATAAAATACTTGAATACAATAAAAATCCTGGGCTTGGTATAAGAGAACTTCATAAGCAAGGAATAACTGGAGGCGGTATAGGTATTGCAATTATTGATCAGCCACTTTTGCTTTCTCATGAGCAATATAAGGATAACCTTATGTTATATGAAAAAATCCATTGTATTGATAATGAGGCTTCCATGCATGGCCCTGCCGTAGCAAGTATTGCAGTCGGTAAGGATATAGGCGTAGCGCCAGGTGCCAAGCTTTATTTTATCGCTAATACGTTTGGGCATTATACCAATAATGATTTTGATTTTGATGCAAGTCTTTTAGCGGATTGCATATTAAGAATTCTGGAAATTAATAAATCTTTACCTGAAAGCGAGAAAATAAGAGTCATTTCCATTTCCAAGGGCTATTCCAGTCAAGATAAAGGTTATAATAAAATTACGAAGGCAATAAAGAAAGCCGATGAACAAAATGTATTTGTACTTACTACCTCAACCAAAGAATATTATAAGGATTTCTCCCTTTTTGGTATGGATAGAGATTATCTCGATGACCCCGATAGCTTCAATTCTTATCAGCCTGCATCATGGGTTGCTGATGATTTTTATTCGCATCCAAACTCAAATCAAAATTCAATCTTATTTCCAATCGGTTCACGGACGATTGCCGGATGTACCGGAGATGATGTTTATGAACTTGCACGTGAAGGAGGCCTGAGTTGGGCGGTGCCTTGGTGCGCAGGTTTTTATGCGTTATGCTGCCAGGTAAAACCAGATATAACACCACAGGAATTTATTGATCTTGTTAATTCAAACGCCGTCACTACAGATATAGAGCATAATAACCAAACTTACAAGTTGCGTAAAATTATTAATCCGGCAGGAGTTATTGAGAAATTGCAAAATTAACATTCATTATAAATTCAAGCCGCATTTATTTAGGCTATGTTTGCGAATCTAAGTTGGTAAAGTAGAGTTATTTATGAAAAACTTATGATACGGAGGGGGAGCTATATGAAAAAGGTATTTGCATTATTAATGATTATGACAGTAATTTTAACAGGCTGCAAGAGCAGTAAAGACAGTATTAATGAAGTTCCAGCATCTAAGCATAATAATGATACTAGTAATACAAAGTTGGATTGGAGTTACAGCAATTCCACGAAACCTAGAGTTGCTAAATGGACTATGAATGGTAAGTTGAATTCCTTGGAAGATGCAATTAATCATGGAGGGTATTTGGATTTAAGAATGGCAGACATGAGTTCTCTGGATCTTACGAAGGACTACGACAGGTTGATGAAGATAAATTATAATACGAGCACGAAGTGGCCTGAAAAGCTTCCTAAGGGCTTTGATCCAAAAAAAGATATTGGAGCTAGGCAAAAATCCCGGGTTAGGTATAAGAAACTTACAGACCCAGGGTATCACGGGTAAAGGGGTGAATATTGCTATCATAGATCAGCCGCCTTTACTAGAACATAAGGAATATGGAAATCAATTTAAATTTTATGAAGAAATGAATAATATCTTTAATTATGAGGCTACCATGCACGGACCGTTTGTCTCTTCCTTAAGTGTGGGTAAAACATGTGGAGTTGCTCCTGATGCCAGTTTATATTTCATCGGATGTTATAATCAATCGAGATCGGAGGACGGTAAAGTCTACATTGACTATATCCCTTATGCGAAAGCAATCGACAAGATACGGGATATTAATAAACAGCTGCCAAAGGACCAGAAAATTAGAGCATTGTCGATATCCGCAGGGTGGTGCCCTGAGAATAAAGGTTATATGGAAATTACTAAGGCTGTGGAACGGGCGAAAAAGGAAGGTATTTTCGTTGTTTCCTGTAATATGTATGAAAACTATAACTTCTGGCCATATAGCTTAGATAAAGAACCGTTAACTGACCCGGATAACCCAGATTCCTATTTTATGTATGAGTGGAAAGCCTGGCTCGATATGGTCGGAAATGTTCCTGGGGTTATAGACTATTTTGAAAAGACATTTACAGCTAGCTTTAACAGCGAGATGCTATTGGTTCCTATTGGTTCTCGTACCTATGCTGATCCGCATGGAGATGATCAATATTCCTTTGATAGATGCGGGGGCTGGAGTGCGATGGAGCCATATTTAACCGGATTGTATGCTATGGCCTGTCAGGTGAAACCAGATATTACACCGGATGAATTCTGGAAGGCTGCACTTAAGACAGGTGAGCTTAAAGAGGTGACAAGAAATAATAAAAAATATCCTGCCAGAATGTTGAATCCAGTTAAATTGATTGAGAGCTTAAAGCAATAAGATAGTTTCTTTTAATTGATTTCATACTGGGAAGTACATTAAGTAAGGTGGATTAACAGCTAGAGAACTTAAATACAAAATAGTTTCATTAATATATTTGAAGAACAACAAGTCCCTTATACTTGATTTAAGTATAGGGGACTTTATTTCAATGAAAACAATATAATCACAATTTAAAGTATTATGTATTATAAATATAATATATGTCTATGACAATTTCCACATTGTACATTTTTATGGTTATCTTTCTTAATTAATTCGGCAAAAGTACATTCTAATAAAGACAACCCACGATACTCTATTTCTCCCTCAATCTAACAACATTAGCGGCACTACGTCGTCGGCTATCTTCAATCGCTGCATAGTGTTTTTTCGTAGTATTAACGTCCTTATGGCCTAATACATCTGCTACCAGATAGATATCACCCGTTTCACGGTATAAGCTGGTACCATAGGTACTGCGAAGCTTATGTGGTGTTATTTTCTTGAGCTTGGTTACTACAGAAGCATATTTTTTTACTAGGTTTTCAACAGATCGAACATTCAGGCGCTTCATTTGCATGGAAAGGAAGAGGGCATTGGTATGTCCCTCGGCAGGTATTAGTTTTTTACGTTCGTCAAGATATGTAAGAAGAGCTTCCCGGACTTCATCACCGAAGTATACAATAACCTCGTAACCACCTTTTCTTCGAATCTTAATACCGTTATTCTCAAAATCCACGTCATTGATATCAAGGCCGACACATTCGGAGACACGGATGCCGGTTCCAAGGAGAAGTGTCATAAGTGCCAGATCACGTACCTTGGTTTTATTATGGAATTTCTGCTGTGTCTTCGTCATGTTTTCAGCAGTTTCCACCTCCTCCAACAGCTTAACTACTTCATCTATTTCTAGACGGATAATTGCTTTTTCATGTAGTTTCGGAACATTGATTAGTGAAGCCGGATTTGTTGTTATCATTTCTTTCTTAAAATAGTAGTTATAAAAGCTCCTAAGGGAAACCAATTTTCGCTTCTTGCCGTTCTCCTTATTGAGCCGCTCCTTATCCTCCGTTTTGTAATAGGTTAAATATTCAAGATACTCTTCAATATCAATTGCTTTGATCTGATCTAAAATATCAATTTTAATGTTCGGGATAGGAGTATTCTTTAGCGTTGGATTGGAATTCACCAGAAATTCAAAAAATACTTTTAAATCATATGCATAAGCAATTCTAGTTCTGGAAGAAGTTGTAGGCTCTATTCCACGAAAAAAATATTGACAAAACCGGGGCAGACCTTCTTCAAGACGTCGAAGCTTTACCGCGTTATCAATATTTAATTGATCATGATAATTTCTTTCCATCATAGTTGCCTCCATCCTTGTTATAGCCCGTAAATTATAGGCTGTAAGCGCCAAAATTTTCTTGTGAAAAATTTTGGTTTTCATAATATCTCATTTCGCCGATATATCACAGGTTTAATAGCTATATTATATTTAAGGTGTTATCACATAGGATCATAAGTCATACCATATCATTCTGCTTCCTGTTTTGCCCACCCATTTATTCCACTGCTCTGAATCGCATGAAATAATCTCTCCCGTAGGCCGGGACTTTCTGTCTGTAGGCTTTTTATTAATTTTTTAACGTATTCCCGTTTCGTATAGCCATCCGCGGGACAGGGATTTTTCACGACCGGAAGCTCATAGGCATTACGAAAGCCTTTGATATCTTGTTCCTCAACATAGATTAATGGGCGAATCAGAGTTATATCTGCTCGTTCCAGATAAGTAACAGGAGAGAAGCAATAAAATCTGCCTTCATAGATTAATGACATCATCATCGTCTCTATTACATCATCATAATGATGGGCATAAGCTTCCTTATTACAACCAAGTTCTTTCGCCTTCGTATTAAAAGCACCTTTTCTCATCTTGGCGCACAAAGAACATGGATTGCTTTCTTTTCTATGGTTAAATACAATATCTGCAATATCCGTTTGAACAATTGTAAAATTAATGCCCAGACTACGGCAAAGGTTAGCTACTTCTGAGAAATCCATATCTTTAAAGCCCATGTGAACGGAGATGGCCTCAATCTCAAATTTCTTTGGATAGAAACGACGTATTCCGGATAATGCATATAATAAGGTCAGGCTATCCTTGCCTCCGGAAACTCCAATCGCAATTTTATCCCCGTCTTCAATCATGTGATAATCTTCAATAGCCTTACGTGTATATTTCATTAACTGCTGTAGCTTCATTTGATAACCGTACCTTTCGCACCAATTAATTATTTGACATTATAACACAAAATCTTGAATAAAAAAACCTTTGCATAACTATTAAATACAATTAAATACTCTCTATACATAACTATTATATACACTCTTAGCACTGATTAACCTTATGATTTACAGTTGACATAGATAGAAATTTAATCAACATATGTAGAATGCTGATGATTTCTAATTAAGAAATACACTATCTCTGTAGAACAATATATATATGTATTTTATTGCTGTTGTATTGTGTTTAGATAGAGTTTTTTTATCAAATTAGGAATTTTATAGTAGATTTTTTTGCCATGACACATTTCTAACATCAATTAATTCTATCATGTAACATTATAATAACTGTGGAACAGAAGCTGGAAATTTATATGTATATTCTTAGAGAATTACTGGCTTAACATATCGGACAGAATACAGAGGAGGAGCAATAAGGAATGAAAGAGTTATTAAATATAAGTGTTTATCCTATGAAAGAAAGCTTTCTTATGAGCCGTTTTAAAGTGCTGAAAATATGCTGCATAATCATAATCGCACTTATTATGTCAGGATTATCTTTATGCACTGTAAAAGCCCAAGCAAGTTTGAAAATATATGATGTTAGCAAAAAAGCCACCTCTGATTATAAAGGAAAGCAGATTAAAGCAACTTTAAACGGTACTATGATAGGTGATTCAGATACTCCGGGAATTCTCGTAGATGGCATAGCGTTATTGCCCTATGATGATATATTCCAGAACTCAGATATCTTTGCAGACTGCAATTATAATGAGAAAAAAGGTACAATTACCATTTCTAAATATAAAACAACCATTATAATGACGATCGGAAGTAAAACAGCAAAGGTAAATAATAAAAATGTCATAATGTCAGCAGCTCCATTGAAAATAAAATATGTAGCGAAAGATAAAACCAAAATTCTTGTACCCTCAAGATTTGTATCCGAAGCTTTGGGACTTAGCTATACCTGGTACGCAGATCAGAATATGGTTGCCATAAAAAAACATACCATATTATTATCCTATAACGGCGGTGAAAAGTTTGAATACAATGGTACACAGGCGAAAGTATCTATTGATGGGAAGAATATAAGTTTGGGCAGCATGCCAAATATCATCATTAATAGTACAGCAATGCTGCGTGCAAAAGCCGTATTTGCTGATTCTTCTATTAAGGCTGGTTATACCTATAATAAGGCTGACAAGTCAATAACCATTTCCAAGAATGAAAATAGGCTTGTTATGACAGTCGGAAGCAAATCGGCTGTTTTAAATGGAAAGAGTATAACGCTTACCACTGCTCCAGTATCTGTTACGAATCATGAAACAAACGTATCCTATATTATGGTTCCAGGAAGCGTTACAGCAACAAGTCTTGGCTATAGCTATCAATGGAACAGTGCATCAAAAACATCAGTTATCACAACCAAATCAAATTCTTCGGACGAAGATAATCCCAAGAATAACAATGATAAAGGAGTTATAATTCAGAATTGGAAAGCAGATCTTTCACAATATGACACTACAACATACAATATTTTGACTGAAGCTTCGATTAGTACAGATAATGAAGGTGATTATCTTACTTTAAAGGCTGTAAATCCATTGGATGCTTCAGTAACGGAACAATCCGGTTTGATCTTTATCGATCTTCCTGGTACAATAAACGGTATTCAAGATTTAAATAAATCTATATCGGGAACTAAATTCATCAAACAGATAGCTTCCATCAATACAGCAAATCATACCCAGTTGATTCTAACCTTAAATCAGGGTTATCAATATAATACCAATGAAAGCAGCAATAAATTCTCAATTTCCTTCAAAAAAGAGAAAGAAATTGAAGAAAGTAAATATAATATTATCATACCAAAGCCTTCGGACGTTACTTCCTCCATGATATCTGATGATGATTATTATCACAGTCATTATTTTGTTATCACACTGAAGGGCGACTATAAGAGTTATTTTGATAGTAATGCATTTAAAAACAATTCATCCGTTGTCAGTAATATCTCAGTTTCGCTAACCAGCGGTAATGATACAAAAATTAAGATTACTACCACAAAGCTTCAGGGTTATAAGATAACCTCTGATAATAACAATATATATGTGAAGGTAGGGAATCCAAAAGATATCTACAAGAATATTGTTATATTGGATCCGGGTCATGGCGGTGATGCTCCCGGTACAATGAGTAATGGCATTAAAGAGAAAGATCTTAATTTTAAGATACTCTATACAATTGGTAAGAAGTATTTTAACCAGGATCCTTCAAAGCTAAAGGTTTATTATACTAGAACCTCAGATGTTAATCCGACCTTACTCGAGAGAGCTGGGTTTGCAAAATCCGTGGGAGCTGATTTATTTGTAAGCCTTCATATGAAT
>JAEWMT010000109.1 GCA_023393095.1 Bacillota bacterium | reverse complement strand
GGTAGTATCAAAGGTACTCTCGCCATTTACGTACTTAAATTCTTTTCCTATAGCGAAGCTTTCATGACGCCAAATATCGGATAAGAACTTTCTAATCGTTTGAATTTTATATTTCCGGTTACTGCCTCCACGAAGAGATAACATGGCTCTTGTATAATCACCTTTGATGATTGACGGAATGGTTACAATAACCTCAAGTCCGAAGGTCTCTCCAATCAGGACGGAATCCTCCTGCGCAATAAAATAATCAAGTAAAGACATTACCTTACGTTCTTGAGGATTCTTTGATTCCGCAAGCATCGTACGCTCCTGATATTTTAATATGAATAATAAAGCTGCAACTACATGTTTACAGGCACCCTGATCCTTAAGTCGGGATGGACAATTACAGTTATAATCAAAAGAACCGTCCTCCTGTTCATCAACAGTCACAGAATAATTATAATTACCTTTAACGACCATACGATACTGTTTATTTGCATTTGAATATGTTGCATTAATAATTCGGTTATCCTTATAATACTGCAACCCTCTTGCATAAATAGTATCGTTCGAAGCTAAATTACGTATTCCTGTACGCGAAATCTGTATCATAAACGCACACCTTTCCTGCATTGTATCTTATTATTATAACACAATTTCAGGATAATGTGTAACAAATTTAACTAATTTTAAGGGATTGTCTAAAATACGATAGTCTCTTCCGTCCTTTTTGTGGGTTTAAATTATTTTTAAACATAAAAAAGGGAGTATCCATCATAATTTAGATACTCCCTACTATATTAAATTATTCATTTCCTTTGGTGGTACTTTCCATCTCATTTTCAGAATTGCTATGAATATTTTCACAAAGCATTTGGTGATCTGTACCTACCCATTGATTCGTTTGTATTTGTTTCATTTACGTGTCTGGTGGTTTGTACCGTCCTTTCATAATATTTAATTTTAATTAATTGTAATACTGACGTGCTGCAAAGTCATTTTCGATTATTATAATAACTAATATTATATTTCTTATATCTTTTTCTTATCTCTTATATCTTATATCTTATATCTTTTATCTTTTATCTTTTATTTTTTATCTTTTATCTTTTATCTTTTATCTTTTATCTTATATCTTTTATCTTATATCTTTTATCTTTTATCTTATATCTTATTACTGATTTCTGATTACTGATTTCTGATTTCTGATTTCTGATTTCTGATTTCTAATTTCTTATTTCTTATTTCTTATTTCTTATCTCTTATTTCTTATCTCTTATTTCTTATCTCTTATCTCTTTTCTCTTTATAATCTTTTATCTTATTCTTTTATTTATTATCTATTATCTTCTATGTTATATCTTAAACTTATATTTTCAATGGAATCATTCCTTTCTCTCCTTATTAGCCATTACGGCTGTAAGCTTTACTCTTTTCTTTTATGACTTTATTCTATAATAATATTCTTATTTTGTCAATACCGTTTTCAGTTAATTCTAAATATTAATTATTATTTTTATCATATTATATGTATTATTATATGTTGTCTGTTATTTTATAAACAAATTATTGTTTTGTCGTATTATTATATTTAAAAAAATCCAACATGTCAAATAATCCCACAAATTATTAATTGAAATACTCGTTGATCTATATTACAATATCTAGTTAGAATATATTTAAGAATTTTACATATTTATTACATTACCTATGGAGGTGTCTATGAAACATATTATCAGTCCGACTGACCTTACTGTTTCTGAATTGAATGATCTTCTAGATCTTGCCGAAGAGATCATTGGGGATCCAAAAAAGTTCTCCGATGTGTGCCACGGGAAAAAGCTGGCCACTCTATTCTATGAACCAAGCACCAGAACAAGACTTAGTTTTGAGGCCGCAATGCTTAATCTTGGAGGAAGTATTTTAGGATTTTCATCCGCAGATTCCAGTTCAGCTTCCAAAGGAGAAAGCGTTGCTGATACTATTCGAGTTGTTTCCTGTTACGCAGATATTTGTGCAATCCGCCATCCAAAAGAAGGCGCCCCATTAGTTGCATCTAATTATTCTTCTATTCCTGTTATTAATGCCGGTGACGGCGGTCATAATCATCCCACACAAACCTTAACTGATTTATTAACAATTAAAAATCTCAAAGGACGATTAAATAATTTAACCGTTGGATTTTGTGGCGACTTGAAATTCGGCCGTACCGTGCACTCCTTAATTAATGCTTTGGCAAGACATGAAAACATTAATTTTGTACTGATTTCACCGGAAGAACTTCGTACTCCTGCCTATATCAGAAAAGAGGTCCTTGAGGCAAACTCCATTCCCTATGAAGAGACAAGAAAGCTGGAAGATGCTATGCCAAAGCTGGATATCCTTTACATGACTAGGGTTCAGAGAGAACGTTTCTTTAATGAAGAGGATTATATTCGCTTGAAGGATACCTATATTCTGGACGAGAAGAAAATGAGCAATGCAAAGGAAGATATGTTGATCCTCCACCCTCTTCCAAGAGTTAACGAAATTTCAACCGAGGTGGATAATGATCCCCGTGCAGTATATTTTAAGCAGGCACAATACGGTGTCTATGTCCGAATGGCTCTGATCATGAAATTATTGGAGGTGAACTATGCTTAATATTGGTGGAATAAATCAGGGAATTGTAATTGACCATATTAAAGCCGGCGGTGCAATGAATATCTATGCTTATCTTAACTTGGAAAATAAGGATTGCTCCGTAGCAATTATTAAAAATGCGAAAAGTAATAAAATGGGCAAAAAAGATATCATAAAGATTGAAGGAACCTTAGAGGATATTGATCTTGATATACTGGGTGCTCTGGATCATCAGATCACAATTGATGTCATAGACAATGGTGTTATTGTTGAAAAGAAAAATCCAACATTACCAAATCAGGTTAATAATGTTTTAAAATGTAAAAATCCAAGATGCATTACTTCCATTGAACAGGGCTTAGTGCATTCCTTTAAGCTGACCGATCGGGATAACGGAATTTATCGCTGCATATACTGTGAGCAGGCATTTGACCGCAGATAATTGATGAGAAATAAGCAGGCTGATTGCAATTATAATATCAATGAAACTATATGATATTCTTAATTTCCCGCCTGCTTATTTATATTGTATGATTTGTGTGTCAAATTTACACAACATCAATGGATCGAAATAATGTTTAAGGATTTTGTTATCCTGCCTTAACGAGCAAAGTTCCCTCTAAGATCATATACACTACACAATAAAAGTCCATTCTGTACCTTCTAAGACATATGATTCATGAATTCCATTCTGTCTCCGATTACTTTCCAATTAATATTTTTCATGAAATTATTAATGTATTCTGCCTTATTATCGGCATATTGAAGAAAATATGCATGTTCGTACATATCCAGTACCAGGATTGGTGCAGAATATGAAATATTTCCAAGATCATGGGCATCAAGACTGGTATTTCTGAGACGACTGCTTCTTTGATCATATGCCAAAACCGCCCAACCCCTACTAGCTTTTGCCGATGCGATAAAGTCCTCCTTCCAGTTCTCATAATTACCAAAATATAATTCCAGCTTAGTTTTGATATCCGAACCGGGATTATCCTCATCGCCCCCAATATTCTGAAAATAGAGCTCATGTAAGATTACTCCGTTCATCGCAAAGGTTTCACCCCTTTTACATTCCCTATAATAGCTGAAGGTCGTATTGGATAGATCTCTCTGGGGATTCCCCCACATCAATTCATTATCAATCTTATTAATGTTATTTACATATCCTTCATAAAGTCGTAGATGTGCCTCGAACTGCTCTCGGTTAATTACTTTGATATCATCCGTATATTGAAATTGAATCTTATCAATCATATTCTGACCTCCTTAATTAATAATTGTTTTATGTGAAATAGTCCAACCCACATATATCGTATGCATTTTCTTAAATAGTTCCTCATATATACTACCACAATTTGGGTATTTATGGAATTATAATTTATTCTATTTTAATAATTTGAGTCTAAATCTTAAAGAAAAATCATGGATATTAATATAATTCAATTTCAAATTACTTAAATACTGCTTAAATATTACTTAAAAATAATTTAATTATATCAATAATTAGTTGTTATATATATACATTTTTATTATAATATTACCATACAGATGAAAGTTAATATAACGGAGGAACCAAAATGAGAATTGAAATAGCTAAAATTACAGATTTAAGCGAGATCTTGCAACTACAGTATCTAGCTTATCAAAGCGAAGCTAAATTAAATAATAATTACCGGATACCACCTTTATTACAGACCTTAGATGAGGTTCAAAAGGAATATCAAAATGGCATTATTCTAAAAGCACTAGATGAAGATAATAAGATTATAGGCTCAGTACGTGGTCATGTGAAAAGAAACACCTTGTACATCGGTAAATTAATTGTTCATCCGGATCATCGGGGAAAAGGAATTGGAACAAAGCTATTGCAATCAATTGAGGTTACATATCCAAAGCTTAGATATGAACTGTTCACCAGTAGTAAAAGTAAAAAAAATATTAGATTATATGAACGGCTAGGATATGTAAGATTTACAGAAAAAACTTTTGCACCTGATTCATTCTTAATCTATTTTGAAAAAAATGCAGTGCCTTCCTTCTAATTCTGATTCATTAGAGAGCTGTCAAATTATATATATGATTTAAGGGACTCAGATCATCCCCTCACACAATTGGAAGACACATTATTGGTTTCCTAACCGTGTATTATGGGGATTATACAGAGTCCCTTGGTACTGAAAACTATTTTACAATAGTCTCATAATTATTGGCTTGTATTTTTATATAGATTAAAATAAACCGGTAATTACACCATCTTCATTTACATCAATACCTTCCGCAGCCGGCACTTTAGGCAATCCAGGCATTGTCATTACTGTACCGGTAATTGCTACTACAAAGCCTGCGCCTGCAGATACATATACTTCACGGATATTGACCGTAAAACCGGTTGGTCTTCCAAGTTTAGTAGCATCGTCGGAAAGGGAATACTGATTCTTTGCCATACATACCGGAAATTCCTTATACCCTAACTCTTCAATGGTTTTTATTGCTTTCTCGGCAGCAGGATCATAAGTCACTCCATCGGCTCCATAGATTTCTTTTGCGATGGTTTCAATCTTCTCTTTTATGGATAATTTCAGATCGTAGATGGGCTTATAATGGCTTTCCTTCGTATTCATCGTATCCAAAACCTTCTGTGCAAGATCGATTCCACCCTTTCCTCCCATTTCCCATACTTCACATAGGGAGAATTCACAGCCACGGTTTTTACAGAATTCCTTCACATAATCAGTTTCAGCATCGGTATCCGTAATGAAACGGTTTAAGGCAACTACCACAGGAACTCCAAATTTTTGAAGATTCTCAATATGCTTTTCCAGATTTACAATTCCCTCTTTCAAAGCTTCAAGATTTTCCTTAGAAAGCTCCGTCTTAGGTACTCCGCCATTATATTTTAAAGCTCTGACAGTTGCAACCAGAACAATTGCGTCAGGCTTTAAGCCTGCCATCCTGCACTTAATATCAAGGAATTTCTCTGCGCCAAGATCAGCACCAAAGCCGGCTTCTGTAACAACCACATCAGCAAGCTTTAAAGCAGTCTTTGTTGCTCTTACACTGTTGCAGCCATGAGCAATATTTGCGAAAGGGCCACCATGTATGATAGCAGGTGTATTCTCCAAGGTCTGGATCAGGTTTGGTTTTAAAGCATCCTTAAGAAGTGCAGCTATAGCACCTACTGCATTCAATTGTTTTGCTGTAACCGGCTTACCATCATACGTATAAGCCACTACTATACGACCCAGTCTCTCTTTCAAATCCTTCCTATCATTAGCAAGGCATAGTACTGCCATAATTTCAGAAGCAACCGTAATGATGAAATGATCCTCCCTCACTACCCCGTCTGCTTTTCTTCCTAATCCAACTACAATATTTCTAAGAACCCTGTCGTTCATATCAACGCAACGTTTCCATACAATCTGATTTGTGTCAATATTCAATGTATTTCCCTGCTGAATATGATTATCAAGCATAGCGGCAAGCAGGTTATTTGCTGAAGTAATTGCATGGAAGTCTCCGGTAAAATGCAAATTAAGATCTTCCATAGGCACAACCTGTGCATTACCGCCTCCTGCTGCTCCACCCTTGATTCCGAAGCAAGGACCAAGTGATGGCTCACGAAGTGCGATTACCGATTTTACATTCATAAGTCCAAGAGCCTGACCAAGTCCAACCGTTGTCGTAGTCTTTCCTTCTCCAGCCGGCGTTGGATTAATTGCAGTTACCAGAACCAGCTTACCATCCGGGTTCTTCTTAACCTTCTCCCACAGTTCATCGGAAAGCTTTGCTTTGTATTTTCCATAATACTCCAAGTCATCCTCTGAAATATTTAACTGCTCAGCCACTTCCATGATATGCTTTAGTTTCGCTTCCTGCGCAATTTGAATATCTGATTTCATTTGTATACCTGCCTTTCGCATTTATTATGGTAATTAGAGAGCATCGTATTTATTTTACATGATTAATAATAACCAGAATATGTTATGTATTTAAACATATTATACAGAACTTTAACTTAATTTCAAGGTCAAAACATAAATAAATTAATATTACTTAATATAGTGCAATAATATCTAAAAAATTACTTGCTTTATCTAATAGGAAAAGTATATACTGTCTATTGTAATAAATTCGACATTTTTATTAAGGTTAATCTTGTCAAATGGTATTTGAATATAGATTTATCGTTTTATATATAAAAGGAAGGAACGTATCTATGAAATACAATACAATTATTTTTGATCTTGATGGAACATTATTAAACACTCTTGATGATCTTTGTGATAGTCTGAATGAAATCCTTGTTAAAAATGGATATGAAGCCAGAACCCTTGAAGATGTTAAGAGATTTGTTGGTAACGGTGCCCGCAATTTGATACAACTCTCCTTACCCGAACATAGCAGCGAAGAAGAAGTGGACAGAATACTTGAGGAATATAAAAATCATTATAACCATAATATGCAAAATAAAACAAGACCATTTAACGGAATTATGGAACTCCTTCTGGATCTGAACCGATATAATTACAAAATAGCCATCGTATCCAATAAATTCGACAGCTCCGTAAAGGCACTTGCTAAGACTTATTTCGGTAATCTGATCCCTGTTGCTATTGGTGAAACAGATGAAATCAGACGCAAACCTGCTCCGGATGCTGTCTTCGCTGCCGTAAAAGAATTAGGCTCTGACCTTAATCATACGATTTTTGTAGGAGACTCTGAAACAGACGTTAGGACGGCTAAAAATGCAGGCATTCCCTGTATCGGAGTAACCTGGGGATTTCGCTGCCGTGATGTTTTAAGAAATGAAGGTGCGGATTTTCTGATTGATACTCCGAGGGAACTAATGACACTCATATAGATAATTAAGCTGACAGATATTTCATCATAGGTTTAAATATCATCCATACAGTTTAAATATCTTCCATATAGTTTAAATATCTTCCATATAGTTTAAATATCGTCTATACAGTTTAAATATCGTCCATACAGTTTTATCATCCGTGCAGTCTAAATTTCATCCATACAGTTTAAATATATCTATGTAGTTTTAACATGATTTATATAGACTGAACGATATATCTTAAATATAACTCCACAAGATTGACCTTTGAACACAGATAAAGCATTCTCGCACCGACAACATCTTCTATTTCATTAAATATCAGTTCTCCTTTATCTCCGATGATAAAATCAATGCCAACCAGTCCAAAATCAAACAGCCCTATAATGATATTTACGATTTCCATTTCATCATCGGATAGATTGTATAGGGTGACTTCTCCACCCAGGGAATAATTAGCTTTAAAACCTTCTTTTGCAGTACGTAAAACAGCGGCAATGATTTTCTTTCCAATCACATAGACTCGTAAATCCTGATGTCTGCTTCCTGTCAGTGGCTGAATTACAGCATCGCTGCTACCAAGTTCTTTTACAATTTGTGTTTTATTTTCTTCCTCAATAAGAAATACCTGACTCCCTCCATGTCCGTTCACAGCCTTAATTATGGATGGGACTTTCCTATCTGTTGAATTCTCTTTCACATTCATTAAATGCTCTTTCAACTTCGAATTTCGTACAAATATGGAATCCACCATTTTTATGCCGGTTTTAGCAAGATATTGATAAGTTTTTGCCTTATCGTTACAAATCTCAGCCACAAAGGAATTATTAAAAACACGAATCCCCATAAACTCAAGCTGTTTGCTTAACAAAGGATATATCACCCTGCATATGGCAAAATCCGGCTGTTCGATTTTCTTATTCTGATACTTGATAAACCATTTGTTATCAAGTACACCGAATTCGAGCTCTTCTGTTAGAATTAGCCTAACTTTTATTTTAAGTTTCGCTCCTTCGTCGATGTAAAACTGTATATATTTCTGATTATATTCAGCGGCATCCCTATCATAAATGAGCCAGGCTTCCATTATAACACCACTTTCTATCAATATTTTTATCTTTATTTAATGAATAGCTTGTGTTTCATAACTCTTAATAACAGATTAGAAATGAATCTAGTTATAAATAGTTTTTATCTATGTTATTTAATAATACTTTTGAAATCCATGACAATAAATGTAACCGCAGCATAATATCCTGAATGTATATCTGACCGGCTGTTAATAATTTCTTTCCTTGTTTAATTTAGTTATAATATGTTCCATAATTGCTTCTGCAGCATTGATACCGGTACAATCATAGATATTCTTAAAATGCGCATTAGAATTTATTTCACAAACGATTGGTTCTTCATCTTCACCAAATAATAGATCTACTCCGGCAAAATCTAATCCGATCACCTCACAACATCTTAGAGCCAGCTCACATTGCTCTTTTGTTGGTTCTAAGGGTAACATTCTTCCACCAATGGTTATATTAGCGCGAAAATCACCGTTTGTTGCAAACCGTTGCATACTGGCAATTACTTTATTACCAACAACCTGAAGTCTTAAATCTCTTCCCATACTTGTTTTAATAAATTTTTGAAATAGTAAGGGCTTTGCTCCTATTTTCTTAACCTGCTCAAGTAGTTCTTCATAATCCTTCACCAAATAGACCTGTTGGCCAAAGGAACCAAAGCATTCTTTTATTATCAAAGGAAAGCCTAGGTTATCTGAAATCTCTATAAGAAATTGATAATTAGTATAACCGATATTTTCAAAGGTTTTGGGTATTATGATTGTCTCTGGCATGGGTATCCCATGCTTCATCAAAGTTAAATGTGTCAGTGATTTATCATCACAAATCTCAATAGCCTTTGATGAATTAAATACAGGATATCCCAGTAATTCAAGATAATACGCCAGTCTCACATCCTTATCCCAGAAGAGAATAAAATCCGCATCCGGTTTCTTATACAATCCATCAATTTGAATTAAAAGCTCTGCATTCGTCTTCAGCTGTAAATGGATGTCATATTTCCTTGCCGCGTTTAAAAGCCATTGATGTATTTCATTGAATTTATTCTGATTTAAGAATTCATTCACTATTAATATTCCTGTCATATCCCCAGCTCCGTATCATTAAATTAGTTTACATAATATATTTATGATTACCAATTCTTTAAATACAAATTAAAGAATTGGTAATCAATAAAGTTATCAATATAGCTTTGATTAAATACGCAAGCATGAAATTGTCTTGCAAATAAGTAATGTTACAGTAAATTATTTATATAATTAATAAGATTGGTTTGAGTTAATTACTCAAACCAATTTCTTTACTTATTATAATTTACGATTTATTAATAGGTATAATGTACTTTAATAACTGAGCTATTCCTCCATTAATATTGTTCTTATCTACTTGTTACAAAGATTTATATATTACTGGTTGTATAATATACGTTGTACTAATATTCTTCAAGATATTGTTCGAATTGCTCCATTGACATCAGGATTTTTCTAGGCTTTGTACCTTCCTCCGGCCCTACGACTCCTGCCTCTGCGAGCTGATCCATAATCCTTGCGGCACGGTTAAAACCGATTTTATATACTCTTTGTAGCATTCCGATCGAAGCCTTGTCCTTATCAATAATGAATTTTGCTGCCTCTGCAAAATACTCATCCCGATCATTATCACTACTACCCGACGAGGATAAATCACCCGGTTTCGCATTATTAATCTTCTCATGAATATCATCACTATAGACAGCTTCATTGTTATTCTTTTTTAAGAAATCTACAACGGAGCTCACTTCTTTATCACTGATAAATGCGCCTTGAATTCGTACGGGCTTGGGATAACCGGAAGGGAAAAATAACATATCGCCCTTACCAAGAAGCTTTTCTGCTCCGGAACCGTCAATAATAGTTCTGGAGTCAATCGCAGATGATACCGCAAAGGCAATTCTGGATGGAATATTTGCCTTAATCAGACCTGTGATTACATTTACCGAAGGTCTCTGCGTTGCAATAATCAGATGTATTCCGGCAGCTCTTGCAAGTTGGGCCAGTCGACAAATTGCATCTTCCACTTCTCCAGGTGCCACCATCATAAGATCTGCTAACTCGTCAATAATAATGATGATCTGTGGAAGCTTCTGGCAGCTTTCGTCATTCAAATGCGCTACCGAAGCTGCTTTCTCATTATACCCTTTCAAATCTCTTGCACCAACATCGGCGAATTTCTTATACCGTTCGGTCATTTCCATAACCGCCCAGTTCAAAGCTGCAGACGCCTTCTTCGGATCTGTTACTACTGGAATTAACAGATGGGGTATACCATTATAGACATTTAGTTCAACCACTTTAGGATCCACCATAATCATACGTACATCGGATGGTTTTGCCTTATATAGAATACTCATAATTAATGTATTAATACACACCGATTTACCGGAACCTGTTGCACCGGCAATCAATAAATGGGGCATTTTTGCAATATCCGTGATAATTGTCTGACCGCCGATATCTTTACCCACTGCAAAGGCCAAATTGGAGGCATGGTCGGTAAATTCCCGAGCTTCAATCATCTCACGGAAGGTAACCATGGAGTTCTCTTTATTCGGTACTTCAATACCAACTGCCGCTTTTCCCGGAATTGGAGCTTCAATTCTGATATCGGAGGCAGCAAGATTCAGCTTAATATCATCGGACAAACTGGTTATTCGGCTTACCTTAACTCCTTGCTCGGGTTGAAGCTCATATCTTGTTACGGCAGGGCCTACACTGACATTCGTTATGGTAACATGGACTCCAAAGCTTTCCAAGGTACTTTGAAGCTTTAAGGCTGTATCCTTCAAATTCTTTTCCGGAGCTTGTCCCTTGTTTGTTTTTGCCTTAGGCGCTGATAGCAAGCTGACAGGCGGGAATATGTATTCCTTCTGATGAATTGTCTGTGAAATATCAAGAGAATCCGAGTCAGAGATGATTTCATTCTGACTTCTTTGCGGGTTTTTCAAAGACTTAGGTTCCTGTATATCATTTGTTTGAACATTTTCTTCCGTTCTTGATTTTGTCTGTTCTGAAAAAATATCATATCTGTTAGTATCCTGATCTGCAAACCTGTTATTGTCATGATCTAATTCCGATTCATAAAAATTCAAATCCGTATCGTTAGATTCCTTATATTCAGGTTCTTTATTACCGAATTTCAGACGAAGCTCTTCCTCATAATCAAGAACTGTTTCCTGTGATTTTAGTTCCTTCGAATCATCCAATGAATTATGGAAATTAAGGATCGGTATCTCCTGTTCTTTCTCCTCTGATTTCTTTCTATTTTTCTTATCCTTATTGGATATTTTCTCACCTGTTTCATTGAAAGGCTTGTTCGATTGCTTTAAAATGCTGGGATTCGTCTGGTTAATTACAAAGGTCTTAGCAGGCTTTCTATCTGACAAAGTATTAAGCTCTTCCTTACGAATCCGTTGATACTCCATTCTTTCCTTAATTGAGTTTTTACTTTTTGATGCAAGATAAGTGAAAATTGCTTTTCCGGTCATTAAAATGAGCGAAATTGCCATGATTGCAATCAGAATAATGCAGGTTGCAACCTTATCAAACAGTTTGCAAAGTATCATAACCAGAATACCACCGATCAAGCCTCCACCGTTTCTATTTTCTGAGGAGTTCATATAATAACGAAACAGATTAGTTTCGCTGCCTGAATTGGTAAACATCTGAATCAATGCAGCTAAAGCAATAAAAAATACTACTGCGCTGATCAACTTTCTTCCGGCTCGTTTATTTCCAATATTAGAAATACAGAACGCAGTTGCAAAAAATATGATGAATGGAACTATGTATGTAACTCCACCAACCATGCCAAAGAAAAAACTGCTGACGATTTCACCTACTTTTCCGCCGAGTTTAAAATTACTTAAAAGTAACAGCAAGGAAAGTAATAGTGCTACAACCAGTATAATTTCATCCTGTATGACACCGCGTTCTTTTATATTGCCCCGTTTTTCTGATGCTTTCCTATTTTTTAGTGAACTCGATGCTTTTCTCTTTTTTTGTTTTTGGGCCATGGTCCTTATGTCCTCCTTAAAGCGCAAAATAGCAGATTACGGCTAAAATACCAATTGCTATACAATAATAAGCAAAATATTTAAATTTCTTTTTTCTTACAATAATAAGCATTGTTTTTATACTAATAAATCCTACGAATGCAGCCACCAAGGTTCCTACCAGATAATTCATCAAATCGTTCTGAGAAATCGCTGACAGGGAAACATCCTTAATTTTAAATACAACTGCACCAAGGATAGCCGGGATAGACATAATAAAAACATACTTCACAGCGAAAGTCCGTTCATAGCCAGCGATCAGACATGCTGTTAAGGTAGAACCAGATCGGGATACACCAGGAAGAATTGCAATACCCTGGGCTACGCCGATAATTCCCGCTTCCTTATAGGTTGCATCAAATTCCTTCTTATTACCCGGCTTCATTCGATCGGCGATCATTAGAAGAAATCCGGTAAGCATCAGGCCTAAACCGGGTACAAGAAGAGATTGACCAGCAATTTCTACTGCTTTATCAAAAACAACTCCGATCACACCGGTAGGGATGGTAGCAACAATAATTAACATGACCAATTTACGGTAAGGAGTTGAAATAATCTTTCGATAACTTGATTTATTCTCAGATGTCATATTATGTATTCGTCTTATTACATTAATAAAGAAGTCTCCGATGATACCGAAGCCTTCTATGATTAGCTCCCATATATCCTTCCAAAAAGCGATTAATACAGCTATAAGGGTTCCAAAATGTAATAAAACATCAAACAGTATTCCATTATCCGTTTTGATATGTAAGATAAATTTCATTAGTGCTAAGTGACCATCACTGCTGACAGGTAGAAATTCTGCTATCCCCTGTACAATCCCCATGATGATTGCCTGAAATAAATCCATTCGATTGCCTCCCCTTGGATCTCATAAAATACAATTTTACGTAATTTCGTAAAATTGTTTCCAAAATTTATTATACCTTTTATAAAAATGATATGCAAGAAAAATTCGTGTATCACTAATCTTCTAACCTTCTATGTTACAGTATAGCCTGCATGCCCGGTAGGCGCAATAAGTTCCCGTAATGTACTGATTGGAGTATGGATTGTCATTTCTTTATGCTATAAATATAATATAAGATACTCCGAATAAACTCCACACAAGTTTAGAAACACATTATCGATTTTGTATGTGATGTTCGTATAATACAAAGCAGATAATATATTTTTCAAACATTAGATTAAAGAGTTACGCGGAGCACCTTATATCACTGAAGGTTATTTTGCGACAGTTTCATATTTAATTTTTCATATTCTTACCGGGAAAGTAATTTTCATTTAAGTAATCGTTCATATCGGTTGAATTTATTCTTTCTATTACATAATTATCTCCATCCCTTCGTGTTATAACCCTGCCATTCGGAAGGAGTATTTCCTTGTATTCATCTTCAGCAATATTTTCGGACTCAGCATTCCTTTTCTTTTCAAATACAGATGGTGGTGCATAAATTCTCTCTAAAGGTCTTGAGGTATAGAGCATAATTATTTAGTCACACCTCCATTTTTTGAATCAATCATTTCATTTATTTTACCAAGTGCTTCCTTAATGCCGCCCACCGCATCAATGATTCCCTTCTTAACGGTTTCTTCTCCAACTAAGATAGAACCGACATCCTTGGCAAGCTGATGCGTATCCAGCATAAGATCACGAAAGCTGTTATAATCAATCTTTGAGTGATTTACAACAAAATTAATAATACGATCCTGTATTTTTTCAAAATATTCAAAGGTCTGTGTAACTCCGATTACTGTTCCATTCATTCTAACAGGATGAATAATCATCGTTGCGGAAGGAACAATGTAACTAAAATTAGCGGAAACAGCTAAGGGAACACCAATGGAATGAGAACCTCCCAAGACCAGTGTGACGGTTGGTTTGCTAAGAGATGCAATCATCTCTGCAATCGCAAGACCAGCTTCCACATCCCCGCCTACCGTATTAATTAATATAAGTAGCCCATCAATTTCGGTGCTGTCTTCTATTGCTGCAAGCTGAGGTAATACATGTTCATATTTCGTGGTTTTATTATGCTGCGGAAGGCATTCGTGACCTTCGATTTCTCCTATAATAGAAAGAAGGTGGATTTTGTGATCCTTTGTTCCGTTTTCAAGAACAGTCTGACCGTATTCACTGATCTTTTGATCCTTTAAATCCTCATTTTCCTTTATTACTTTTTCATTTTCCTGAGCCTCCTGAGTATTGACCTCTTTATCTCCTCTGTTGTTATCATCAGCAGGTTCTCTATTTTGTACTGCATTATTCCCCTGATTTTTTCTAATATTATTACTTTTTATATCATTTTCCAATAATAAATCTTTCTGCATGAATGCGTCCTCTTTTCTTTCGATAGATAATTATTCTTTTTTATTATGTGAAAAAGATTGATTTTTATACTTAGTGGAATTTTGATCCTGCAATGGTTAATATGACGTTGCATTGTCATATTATGTTTGATAAAATTAATTTAAATGTCGAAAAGCTCTATGGTCAATCAAGTATATCCTTACTTTATAACGTAATTGCATTATAAGATCAGTAAAAGATCAACAATAACATTAGGCATGCTATGACATGATAAACTTAATCAACTGTGATGTTTAATCAAATATGAATACTTAGGAGAACACAATGCAGATAAATCGTCTATTTGAAATTGTATATATTCTTATGAATAAAAAAATCACGACCGCCAAGGAACTTTGTGAGCACTTCGAGGTATCACAGAGAACCATCTACCGTGATATTGAATCTTTGTGCCAAGCAGGAATTCCTATCTATACTACCAAGGGAAAAGGCGGCGGAATTGGATTAATGGAGAATTTTGTCCTGAATAAATCCGTATTAACCAATGAGGAACAAAATGAAATCCTATCAGCTCTTCAAGGACTGAAGGCAACCAGCTTTACAGAAACAGATCAAATACTTTCCAAGCTAAATTCCTTATTCGGAAATAAAAATACGGATTGGATTGAGGTTGACTTTTCAAACTGGAGCAGCAAGGATGAGGATAAAATGAAATTCCGGCAATTGAAAGACGCCATCTTAAATCATAAGTTGATTCACTTTAAATACTTTAATTCCTATGGAAAAGAATCGGATCGAAGTGTTGAACCCTATAAATTGATTTTTAGGGGTCAGGCATGGTATCTTTACTGCTTCTGCATGAAAAAAAAGAGCATGCGCTATTTTAAAATCACCCGGATGGTGGGTTTAACGATCAGCAAAGAAGACTTTCATCCTGCCTCCCACGTAAAATCCGAAGATGAAATCATAAATAAGCATGATTACCCTTCTGTTAATTTAATCATGAAAGTTGATTCAGAAATGGCATTTCGTATCTTTGACGAATTTGGTTCCGAGGCAATTACAAGGAATCAGGATGGCAGCTTCCTTGTCAATGCCAGGGTTAATTCAGATAACTGGCTGATTAGCTATCTTATGTCATTTGAAGACCATATCGAAGTTATCCAACCAACCATCCTTCGTAATCAATTGCTAGAAAAATATAAAAAAGCAATGCTTAAATATGACACACTGATGTCAGATTAAATATGCTACCATCAGAATACCATCAAATCAGATGAACATATTGTAAATTACATTAAAATCTTATCTTCAAATCACCTAAATAAGAAAGGATGAATTCTGATGGATAAAATTGATTACAGAAAAATGAACAAAGAGCTATATGCTCCTAAAACAGAGCCTTCGTTAATTAAAGTTCCTGCCATGAACTTTATTATGGTTGACGGTCATGGCAATCCCAATGACACGGAAGGTGAATATAATAAGGCAGTTGAAATTCTTTATGCCTTTACCTTCACAATTAAAATGGGAAGAAAATTTGGTACTATCGGTTCTAAAGAAACGGAATTGATCGATTATCATGTTCCACCGCTAGAAGGTCAATGGTGGATGCAGGATGATAACAGTACAAATTTTACAAATAAGGAGAAATACTGCTGGACTTCTATGATAAGGCAGCCTGATTTCATTGCAAAAGAAGATTTTGAGCAAGCAAAGTTTCAGATCGCAAGGAAAAAGCCAGAACTGGATATTACGAAAGCTAGATTTGAACGCTTTGAGGAAGGGCTTTGTGTACAATGTATGCATATTGGTCCATTTGATAATGAACCTGCAACTGTAGCTAAAATCGATCGTTTTATTCAAGCTAATGGTCTTATCAATGATATTGGAAGTAATTTTGATGAGGGCATATTACGCAGGCATCACGAGATTTATTTAAACGATCCAAGAAAAATCAATCCTGCAAAGATGAAGACCATATTACGCCATCCTGTGAGAGAAAACTGAAATATAATATCAATGCCTTAGGTTTTTAATAATATCAAGAGAAAGGCTCCTAATGAATACTATTCCTGCAAAAACAATCATCACATATAAATCGGATCATGCCTGGTTTGGGACGGACTATAATATGAATATCTACAAAGGATGCTGCCACGGTTGTATCTACTGTGACAGCCGCAGCGATTGCTATCAGATTACTGATTTTGATACGGTATGCTGTAAGGAAAATGCTTTGGAAATCATCCATAATGAACTCAGAAAAAAGACAAAGACCGGCGTGATTGGGACAGGTGCCATGAGTGACCCTTACAACCCCTATGAGAAGAAATATCAGCTGACTCGTCAGGCTTTGCAGCTGATTGATACCTATCATTTTGGTATTGCAATAGCAACTAAGAGCAATCTGATCACCCGGGATATCGATCTTTTGCAGAAAATCAAGAAGCATTCCCCCGTTCTCTGTAAAATAACGGTTACCGCCGCCAACGATGACATCTGCCGCTTAATCGAGCCCGGAGTATGCATATCTTCAGAACGTATGGAAGCAGTCCGAATGTTATCTCAGGCCGGATTATTCACAGGAATTTTACTAACGCCTCTTCTACCCCATCTAACCGATACTCCGGATAATATTCTTTCCATTATTAACGCAGCTCATAACAGCGGTGCTAGTTTTATCTATCCCATGTTCGGGGTAACACTTCGAAGTGGTCAGCGAGAATATCTGTATCAGAAATTCGATGAACATTTTTCAGGTAAGAATTTAAAACAGATCTATATGAAAACCTACGGCTCCACCTATGAGTGCCACAGTCCTCGTGAAAAAGAATTGAAAGACATTTTTATCAAAGAATGCAACCGACTAGGAATCCTTTATAAAATGAAGGACATCATTCATGCATATAAGGGCAGCTATCATTATGAGCAGCTTTCTCTCTTTAAAATATGATGCTATAGGTTTCCGTGGGCATGGAAAATATATTTATTAATGGCTTTGTCTGATAATAGCCCCTAGTTATTTCATATATCCATCAAAATAAAAATTATTATAATATCACTTAAAAACTCAGGTACATTGTCAATGTTAACTTATTTGACTGACTTATTACCTAAAAGTTATTACCGGAAGTAAAATAAGTTAACATTGACAATATACCGTCCCTTTGAATTGTTATCTTCGAATCATTTTAAATCTGCTTTAATGCCTGTTCAATATCCGCAATAATATCATCAACATTCTCAATACCAATGGACATACGGATTAAATCCGGAGTAATACCTCCATCCATCAATTGCTGGTCGGTTAACTGACGATGAGTTGTACTTGCTGGATGCAATACACTGGTTCTGTTATCGGCCACATGTACAACGATAGCTGCGAGCTTCAGGCTATCCATGAATTTCACAGCCGCCTCTCTTCCACCCTTTACTCCATAGGAAATAACTCCACAGGAACCATTCGGCAGATATTTTTTAGCCAGTTCATAATACTTACTGCTCCCTAGTCCTGGGTAATTCACCCATGCAATATTTTCATTAGCCTCAAGATACTGAGCTACCTTTAAAGCATTGCTGCAGTGACGCTCCATTCTTAAATGAAGTGTTTCAAGTCCCAAATTTAATAAAAATGCATTATTCGGTGAAGGTGTTGCGCCCATATCACGCATTAACTGTACCCTGGCTTTATTAATATAGGCCGCTTTACCACAGTCCTTTGTATAAATCATACCATGATAAGATTCATCCGGTGTGGAGAGTCCGGGGAATTTGCCATTATCCCAGTTAAAATTACCACTGTCAACAATGATACCGCCAAGAGATACTGCATGACCATCCATATATTTCGAAGTAGAATGTATTACAATATCAGCTCCGAATTCAAATGGTCTGCAATTGATTGGTGTGGCAAAGGTGTTATCAATAAAAAGAGGTATCTGATTATTATGTGCTAACTTTGCTAATTTCTCAATATCAGATACGATTAAAGCCGGATTTGCAATAGTCTCAGCAAAAATCAGCTTGGTATTATCCCTGACTTCTTTCTGAAGTACTTCGATCGAATCATCCGGATTGATAAAGGTTACATCAATCCCCATTCTTTTTAAGGTTACCGCAATGAGATTTATCGTTCCACCATAGATTGCACTTGAAGCAATGATATGATCTCCAGAACTACAAATATTCAACATTGATAAAAGACTTGCAGCCTGACCGGAGGAGGTGCACAGTGCACCAACGCCACCTTCTAATTCAGCTATCTTTTTCTCAACACTGTCTACGGTTGGATTGGCTATTCTTGAATAGAAGAAACCATCCTCTGCAAGATCAAAGAGTTTTCCAACATGCTCACTAGAATCATATTTATAGGTAGTGCTCTGGTAAATCGGTAATACTCTGGGTTCTCCGTTCTTAGGCTGATATCCACTTTGGATACATTTAGTTTCGATATGATAATTATTCATTACTTTTCATCCTTTCGCATGTAGTATTTATAACAATTTATTGGCAAGCCAATTTATACTAATTAATTACTTATTCTATATGATAACATAATGTAATTCAATATGACAGTACGAATTTTTTCGATATATTACGATATTTTGTTACTGTTCACAGCCGACTAAGCTCATGGACACAGAACCTCCTGTAATGCACTGTTTGAAAGACATGGTATCAGTTTTATATGCCATAGCCGAACATACTTGTACGACTATGGCATACAAAACTGGTGCTGTGTCTTTCAACCTGTGTGTGAAGGAGATTCTGTGCCCGAGAGCTTAATCGGCTGTGAACAGTAACGATATTTTTGCTTCTTTGTACAGATATTTTATTCACCCAATCCAGCCGATTGATACTTTCTAAATGTATAGTTTCAGATACTTCGGCGTTTTTATGATTGTAACATTTTGTCATATATTGTCATACTATGTATTGTAATGTTATTAACATTATAAAAAAATATTGGAGAGGTGTTTATTAATGGGTGATTATCACAGAGAGTCATTTAAAGGCCATAATCATTACAAAATGAATCATACAACAAGAAAAAGCAAAAAAAGTATGAGTAAAAGTAAATCAGAGAAAAGTAACAGCAAATCATTTAGTAAGTCATTTAGTAAATCAAATCATCTACCATTTGATGTAACGTATTTTATTCCATTTTTTGTATCATTAGGTATGCCGTTCAGTCTATCCAATAGCAAATTTAGTAATTCACATAGTATGTCAAACAGTAAATCATTTGAAAAACCAGACTGCAAGTCAGATAAAAAATCCTATAGCGAGTCCGATAGTAGATCCTTTAGTAAATCTGACAGTAAGTCCTATAGCGAGTCTGACAGTAAATCCTTTAGTAAGTCAGATAGTAAGTCCTATAGCGAGTCTGACAGTAAATCCTTTAGTAAGTCTGACAGTAAGTCCTATAGCGAGTCTGACAGTAAATCCTTTAGTAAGTCAGATAGTAAGTCATTTAGTAAGTCAGATAGTAAATCCTATAGCGAGTCTGACAGTAAATCCTTTAGTGAGTCAGACAGTAAGTCCTATAGCGAGTCTGATAGTAAGTCAGATAGTAAATCCTATAGCGAGTCTGACAGCAAGTCCTTTAGTGAGTCAGACAGTAAATCCTTTAGTGAGTCAAAAAGCAAAACACCTTGTAAGCATGATAGTAAATCATGCCATGAATCGCGTCATAAACCATGTCATGAATCTAACCATAAATCCTGCCATGAATCGTGTCATGAATCTAACCATAAATCCTGCCATGAATCGTGCCATAAACCATGCCACAAGCACCCTTGCAAATCATGGAGCAAATCAGATAGCAAATCAAATAGAGATAGTGATTCCAACAGCAAATCTAAATACTAATAATTTGCGGTTGAGTTAACATTAATATGGATAGGTATTTTAAAGGTAACGAAAAAGTAAATGGCTATTCTGTAGTGAAAATGATTGGTGAAGGGCGATTTGGAATTGCATATTTAGGTATTAATGATAAGCACGAAAAATGTGTGATAAAACAATTAAAAAGAGAAATGCTTGAACAGAGCAGACATAAATTGTTTTATGAGGAACAGATTTTAAAACGTTTAAATGATACAAAATTCCCTAAATTTATTTCAAAATTTAAGGATGAATATAGAGAAGGCTATATATTAGAATATATAGAAGGTTACGTGTTTTACGATTTGTTGAAAAACAATAGGTATCAATTTAACAAAGATAAAATTTACGTGGTTGGGAGCCAGCTTCTGGATATCGCGGAAAAATTGCATAGTCATAATATAGTTCACCGAGATATCAGACCCCCGAATGTAATTCTTAGACCAAACAAAGAGCTGGCATTAATTGATTTTGGTTTGGCCAGATTCATAGATATTGACAGATATGTAAAACAGTCTGATTATTGGTATATTGGTGATTTTTTAATCTATTTATATTACTCAGCTTATAAAGGTACCAACATGATGGCAAGACCTTGGTATAGAGAACTTGATATTAGTTATGAAGAAAAAAAGTTTTTAAAAAAACTTATGGGGATTGAGGGTCGTTATCATAGTATTGAAGAAATAAAAATGCAGTTAGAAAAGATAAAAAATATGAATTAGCCATCCTAATAAACCATGTGATTTAATACCAATCTATAAAATCACATGGTTTATTTCTTAACCGAAAAACAAATTGCAGTAAGGAGATTTTTATTATGTCAAGTAAAGTTGAGTTATTAAAAATTTACCCTGAAAGCTTCATGGTAAATTTATATTCTGTAAAACCTTTTAGAATGATTGGCCTAATCGATGTTAAGATAAAATATATCTATGGTACAGAAAGAGTAACTTTAGCTTTTTATAGATCATCCGGAACTAATGGTGGTAAAATCAAAGGATTATGGTATCCTATTGTTGGAATAAAGCTTTATGAAGGAAGATTCACGGAATTTACTGACTTGATAAATTTTATTCTAACAAACACAACCAAAGCAGGAAGAGCAAAAAGCGGATGGTTGGCCAAATCTATATTCTTTTCTCACCATTATTCTGAGAATTCAAAAATTCGAGGATTTTCCTATGGAAAGCATTACAAATTCTTATTAGAAACAGGAAAAGCTCTTAGAAATATGTATGAAAACGATAATTACAATTACATGAAATCTTTGGATGCCAGAAATTTAAACCATATCTTAACTTCAAATGATATATTTCCAAATAATACACATACTCAAAGAGAAAATTATGAGCGATTTATTGAAAATGTTTTTCAAGAGCATTAATAAGAACTATGTATATGGAAATAAACCATTTCAAACCGATGATTTTAAAGAGGATACTGTAGGTAGTTTCCATACATGATAAATGGCCTTGCCCATAATTAACTATTAAAATACGATATCAGTTTTTGAGTTTACACGGACTTTGGAACATCTACATGTGAAACAATGCGTCCGGTTATTATTAACTAATTTTAATAACTGACGCATTCGTTTCATTTCTATCTACTGTTCTGTGTATTATTATCCTTTAATCCAAAAACTGCTCTTGCACTTTCTGACTGCGGATCATGCTTAATATGCTTTGAGTGAAAGGTTCCGTCTTCTTTTTTATGATTCTTTGTACTTTTCATTTTATTTCCCATATTAACCTCCATCTGCCGCTTCTACGGCCTAATATATCAATTTCTATATTAGTATACCGACTTTCAATTTTAACATACGTTTAAATCCATTCCTTATCCAAACCAGAATAAGACAATCTTAATCGTTGATTGAAAAATAATTAAAACCCGGTAAAGGTTAATTATAGTAATATTTTATCCGTGGCTCATCTTATATTTTATTGCATATTTTGTTTAGATACCAATCTTTCGCCATTGCGCTATTATTTCAATTCCAGTTTAATTCCAACCCTACTCCTACTTCTTTGACAGGTAAAAATTTATGGATTGCTGCCCTGACAGCAAAAGAAGTACAATGGCAGGGGTATAGATTGCTGATATCATTATGCTTCAGATATTCTATCGTTTTGTCAACCTGTTCATCAACCTTAAATAAATGGAATCCTCCAATTATACCTAATACTCTGTTATCCTCACACACTTGTTTTGCATATTCAATAATATTGCATATTCCGCTATGAGAACACCCTGTAATGATATAAATACCATTTTCATTTTTGTATGCAAGGGCGGTATCATCCATTACAAAATCTTCTGATTCAGTATTATCTGTAATTTGTTTGCCGATCGGATGTCTTATCTCAAATTGATTCAATTGAGGTATTTCTCCTAAGAAAAATAAATGCTTACTTATTTTTTGAGGTTTTTTTGAAAGAAACAGATTACATTTATCTTTTAATTCTTCCTGCAAAAAGGGAGAACATATTTTTAAATTACCCATTATTTTTTCATTGAATGCATCCGGGTGCGCAATAATTGAAATCTTTTTTCTTTTGTATAATTCAAAATAATATTTTAACCCTCTTGTATGATCATCATGACCGTGAGAGATAACAATTGCATTTAAATGCTCCAAATCAACACCCAATACATCTGCATTCCTGATAAATAGATCAGAATATCCTACATCTAGTAATAATCTAATATCTTCATCTTCAATATAATAGGAAACAGCCGGTTCACCACAATAATAATGGTCAATGTATGTATTATTATCAACTAAAACTTTTAATTTCATCTTTTCTCCCTTAAATTTATTATAATCCGAAAATCAGGGAACCAGATCATATATCAAATTTCTCATATATAATCTAGCATGGAAACAATTGTAGAAAAAAAGGATCTTGTAACATTTAGAAATATCAGAATTACTAAATGTCCAGATCCTTTTCTAAATAATATTAGGAGTGTTATTTTATATTATTATGATTATTTCTCATTCTTCTCTACTACTTCAATCTTTTTGATTTCTTTTGTTCTTATTTCCTTACAGATATCATCAATAAATACGGATAATGTTTTCTGGCCTTCATCACCGAGATAACGGCTTCTTACCGATACGAGTCCTTCTTCCTCTTCCTTCTGACCAACAACCAGCATATAAGGAACACGGTCAAGTCTTGTTTCTCTGATCTTGTAGCCAATTTTCTCTGCTCTTTCATCAACAGTTGCAAGAACACCGTTCTTTTGAAGCTCTTCCTTCACCTTGTTTGCATAATCATGATACTTCTCAGAAATAGGTAATACTCTTACCTGCTCTGGACATAACCAGGTCGGGAATAAGCCGGCGTATTTTTCGATTAACCAAGCAAGAGTTCTTTCATAGCATCCCAAACTAGTTCTATGGATAATGCAAGGACGTACCTTATCTCCATTCTGATCCACATAATACATATCAAACTGTTCAGCAAGAATTGCATCCCACTGAATTGTTATCATGGTATCTTCTTTTCCATATACATTCTTGGCCTGGATATCAACCTTCGGTCCGTAGAATGCTGCTTCACCCTCTGCCTCCGTAAACTTAATATCAAGTTCCTTTAAGATATTGCGGATACTCTCCTGGGTCTCTTCCCAAACTTCTTCTGTACCGATATATTTCTCTTTATTGTTTGGATCCCATTTGGACAGACGATAGGTTACATCCTCTTCCACTCCTAAGGTTTCCAGACAATATTTTGCAAGAGCAAGACAATCCTTGAATTCTTTTACCATCTGGTCCGGTCTGACAATCAAATGACCCTCAGTAATTGTAAACTGGCGTACTCGTGTTAATCCATGCATTTCACCAGAGTCCTCATTACGGAACAGGGTTGAAGTTTCTCCATAACGTAACGGCAGGTCACGGTAGGATTTCTGGCTTGCCTTATATACATAATACTGGAATGGACAAGTCATCGGACGTAGTGCAAATACTTCCTTATCTACTTTTTCATCTCCAAGAACAAACATGCCTTCCTTATAGTGATCCCAATGACCGGAGATCTTATATAGATCACTCTTAGCCATGAAAGGTGTTTTCGTTCTTACATAGCCTCGTTTTTCTTCCTCATCTTCGATCCATCTTTGTAAGGTCTGAATCATTTTCGCACCCTTCGGCATTAATAGCGGCAAGCCTTGGCCGATGACATCCACGGTTGTAAATAATTCCATCTCACGACCTAACTTATTGTGGTCACGTTTTTTAATATCTTCTAAATGAGTCAAAAATGCCTCCAAATCTGCATTCTTTGTGTAGGCAGTACCATAGACTCTGGTCAGCATTTTATTCTTCTCTGAGCCTCTCCAGTATGCACCAGAAGAAGAAATCAGCTTAATTGCTTTAATACCCTTGGTACTCATTAGATGAGGACCGGCACATAAATCAACGAAATCCCCCTGCTGATAAAAGGAAAGCTCAGCATCCACTGGAAGTTCTTCAATTAACTGAACTTTATAGGGTTCTCCCTTTTTCTCCATTAATTCAATTGCTTCTGCACGGGGCAATGTGAAGCGTACCAGCTCATCGCCCTCCTTAATGATCTTTTTCATTTCCTTCTCAAGCTCATCAAGTGCTGCACGGTCTAGGGAAGGCATATCAAAATCATAATAAAATCCAGTATCAATGGATGGCCCTATGGCAAGCTTTGCATCCGGATATAATCGCTTTACTGCCTGAGCAAGTACATGGGAGGTAGTGTGGCGGTATGCAGCCTTACCTGAATCATCATTGAAGGTTAATATATTTAAGCTACAGTCCTTATCAACAACCGTTCGAAGATCGACCACCTTACCGTTTAATTCGCCTGCACAAGCCATTCTGGCTAAACCTTCGCTAATGTCATTTGCAATTTCATACAAAGTCATAGATTTGTCGTACTCTTTTGAAGAGCCGTCTTTTAATGTAATAATCATTGAATTTCTCCTCTCTATATATAAAAATTTACTAACAAAAAAGCCCGTCTCTTTCGACCTGCTTTTCTGCAGTTCGAAAGGGACGAGCGTATCTTACGTCGCGGTTCCACCCTTTTTGGTTAATAAACCCTCTTCATTCTGATTGATAACGGAATCACCGGACCGGATTGGGGTCACTCAGAGGTAGTTTTCATATGCTTTTGTAATAAGATATTTCCACCAAATCATATCTCTCTCTGTATCCTTAGGCATATTACTCGTCTCTTCAACGTTTTTCCTAAGACAATCCATTATTCTTATATGGATTGCTAAGTTCTATGTTCATTATAGCATCCTAAAATACGTTGTCAAGCGTAATTCCATTCAAATTCTTCAGCATTGAATGAATAACTGCATTCCAGTTTGTTAGCTTAATCCTGGATAAAATGGAATTAAGTCGTCTAATTGGAATTTATTATTGCTACTACTTAGCCGATGGGAAAAATGGTCTTAAGGTAGCTGCTACGTTACTCACCGGCATGGTCTGTAATATTATCTTACCAGGTCCGGTAACCACCGTATTGAAAATTCCTTCCCCGCCGAAGAACATATTCTTTACCCCGGGAACCGTCTGAATTTCCATTGTACAGCTTTCCGTCATGGCTGCTAGATAACCAGTGTCAATCACCATCTTCTGTCCAGGCTGAAGATCATATTCCATGGCGTATCCATCAATTTCAATAAATGCGATACCTTGACCGGATAATCTCTGCATAATAAAGCCTTCTCCTCCGAAAAGTCCGGAGCCTAATTTCTTCTGAAAATGTAACGAAAGTTCCACACCAGCCTCGGAAGCTAGAAAGGCTGATTTTTGAACAATCATATGATTGCCTAGAGCTATCTCAAGGGCACGAATTGAGCCTGGGAAACTGGATGCGAAAGCAATCATACCATCACCGCCCATTGCCGTATATCGGTTCTGGAATATAGAATCTCCCGAAAACATTCTTCCTAAAGCTTTACCAATACCCCCATTGGTTGATGTCTCCATCTTCATGTTCGGACTCATCCAACTCATTGAGCCACTCTCTGTGATCATTGTTTCTCCTGCATTCAGATTACAGGTTACAACCGGCATTGGTTCTCCAACTATTTCATACCTCATAATATACCCCCTGTTTTTATTTTATTTTAGATAATTGCAAATTAACTATTTGCACAAACCACATCTAAAATGCTAAGGCTTTTAAATCAATATCCTTTAGGTTTCCAACCAATGATAATGAGACATTATTCAGATCAAAATAATAATTAGCAAAATCCTGAATCTGAGTAAGGTTTACTTTATCAATTGCTGTAATAAGCTCTTCTAGGGGAAGAATCCGTCCCCTATTTACCATAGACTTACCGTTGGAACTCATTCTGCTCTTAGCACTTTCACTTCCTAAAATTAGTTCTGTCTTTATCTGCTCCTTCGTCATCGAAAGTTCTTCCGCAGTTACCCCTTTTTTCTTGATATCATTAATGATATAGAAAATCTTCTTTACAACACTGGTAACCTGGGACGGATTCATTGCAGCGTAAATATGATAAAGCCCCGTCTCCTTGTAAGAACTTCCATAGGAGTATATCGAATAAGTCAGACCGCTGTTCTCCCTAATTTTCTGGAATAATCTAGAATTGATGCTTCCTCCGAAAATATTGTTGAAGACGGAAAGTATATAACGCTCTTCAGACAGATAGGAAATACTATTAAATGCAATATTTAAATGCAGCTGCTCGATATCTTTCTTTTTTTTGTAAACTACCCTGTTATATTCCGGTTTACCTGTAGTTATTATTTTCTTATCGCTGCTCGCTTTCATTACTCCAAATTTGTCCTCTAGGAGTTTCAGTACTTCTTTTTCGTTAAAATGACCTGCTACTGAGATGATTATATTCTCACCTACATAATAAGTATTTATAAAATCAAGTATCTGATCCTTCGTGATACTGCGTACAATTTTTTTTGTTCCCGAAATCAGATATCCTAACGGATGATCCTTCCATATCCTTTGCTGCAGCATTTCATGAACCAGATCCTCCGGAGAATCATCATACATATCAATTTCTTCTACTATGACACCCTTTTCTTTTTTTAATGCCTTCTCATCAATTAATGAATTTAAAAACATATCAGAAAGAATATCAATCGTAATAGGCAAATGTTCACTGAGAGTAGTTGCATAATAGGAGGTACATTCCTTACTAGTAAATGCATTCATGTTACCACCTATCTTCGACATCTCATCTGCAATCTGTTTTGCGTTACGGTTTTTTGTTCCTTTAAACAGCATATGCTCAATGATATGTGCGATTCCGTTATTGCTTTCATCCTCATTTGCCGATCCTGCTTTCACCCAGATGCCGAAAGATGCACTTTTTAAATATGGTAAAACTTCCGTTATGACAGTTATCTGATTGGATAACGTCGAGATATTTGTCATATAGGTTCCTCCTATTCATATCGTAAAATTTCATGCTTTAGAACCATAATGAACGTATCAAGATTATAAGCTTTCATGGAATATTGATAGTAATTTATCCATATCGTCAGTTCCATATACTATTTTATAAAATTAATTGAATTTCTCTTATAATTCTATCATAATTATGTAAAATATACAATAATATTCAATATATTTCCATTGTACTATATTATTATTAATTATAATACACATTCCTGGAGTTTACTGAGGATTCCGATTCAATTTAATCACAAGAAATATCTCTAATTATCATTGATAAATCTTAATTATTGAAAAGGAGTCAAGTGAACACAAAGTATTATTTAATCTGTGAAATCTCGTATCCTCGGGATTTCAGTATATCTAAGACACTATAATCGCTGATAAAGTGACCACTTCCTACAACAACAAAATAGGTAAAGCTGCCGTCAGCTTTTAATAAGTTATCGATATAGTCAGCCATGCCTAGATCCCTTTGGTTCATCAATTTATTCTCATATTCATCAGCCAGTGCTTGGTCCAGTGAAGAATAATCATAATCATCGGAATATTCCTCCTGTTCCGAATTAAATTTTAAAAAGCCTTCCACATCCCCATCGTGCCAAAGCTTCAATGCTTGCTCCAAATAATCCGCATAAGCTGTATCATCACCATTAACAACTTTGTTGACTGAATCCACCGTTTCATTCAGAAGAACATTTTGAAGTTCATCTGAAAAGCTATCTAATACTTGTGCCTGCTTAACATATCCTTCGACTTCCTTAATCGGCTTTCCGTAATAATACGCGTTTGATATAAAGTTCATGTCAATTCCTAGATTAGCCGCCTCAGCCGCTTCGGATCTTTCACCTGATTTTGTATAAGAAAGTGAAGCAAATAAAATATTTATATACCAAGGTTTAAATTTCGATATCATGTTCTCGCTATACCCATACTTTTCTGCCAGATCAATAACTTTCTTAAAGGTCTCACCGGAGATATGATCCTTTAAGGTTGTGCCATCGTTATACAAGCCCATGTTTACCAGTTGTAATGCGCCATTATAATCATTTGCATCTAGTTCCACAACCAAAGAATCTGAGCTTTTATAAGCATCGATGATTTTTTTACTGAAGGGATATATTTCTGTGGATGCAAGGTGAATCGATCCTAACATATATACTTTGTTTTTTCCTGATTTGGCAACCCAGAAGAAACCTTTGCTTGCAGCTCCCAATTTATTATAAAGATATGTAATTACTCTGGTTCCGTATACGCATGCTGCTTCCACGGAACAAAGCTTCGATAAGGCAGGTTCTTTTTTTGAGCCAGTATAAACACCCATTTTTTTCATATTATCAAGGGAGGTTTTACCTTTTAATCCAAGGCTTTTAGAGAATTTCATGGAAGATAGCATTTTATTATAGGTATCCAATACTTCCTTCACGGTCATCTTATTTTTTAATTTGTACGATATTTTGGTGTTCTGAGTAACACAGTTAGTTTTTACTATCTTATTCTTCATTGAATCCAGTAAAATTGTTAACTTACTCTTGGAAATTGAGGCAGTCATATCCGAATTATACCATTCCATCGGATAGATACCGTAGTTATCTCCTATAATCAGATCATCTATAACCCAGTTACTTAAACTATAAGTTGACGTTACATGATCTGCGGCTTGAGCATCTAATACCGGAACCATTGTAAAACATAACATAATAGCTAATAATAATGATAATATCCTTTTCTTCATTTTCTCCGCCCTTTCTTTTTTATAAAATTAAGCTGTGTTAAAATTATGACTAATATAAATTGTATGCTCATATAGAAATACTATGTTTTACTATTATATGGATAAGTATATTGTTATCCTTTCATACTGTCAATGTTATATTGCGAGGACAACATACCAAATGATTTGGACTTGTCTAATTACCAAAAGGGGAACTGTGTTTTTAGTACACAGTTACGGAAAATGTAGTTTCGAAACGAACTAAAGTAGTTTGTCATTAATGTTGTAGGAATAAATATCCGCCAATGATAGACTTTGTATTTTATGTCTATCATTGGCGGATATTTTCCTTAGGATGTATAAGACTAAGCAAACATTCTGTAACCGAGTACTAAAACTGTAGCTCTCACAACCTATATCTTATTTAATTAAATTACTGTGCATCCTTAATGCTGAAGCTGATTCTGCCCATCTTATCCTGTCCAAGGCATACCACCTTAACGATATCACCCAAGGTAAGAACATCCTCAACGTGTTCAATACGCTGCTTAGCAATCTTAGAGATATGAACCATACCTTCCTTACCAGGAGCAAACTCAATAAATGCACCAAATTCTTTTATACTTACAACCTTACCAGTATACTGCTGTCCTTCTTCGAAATCGGTAACAATCATCTTAACCATATCAAGAGCTTTCTCGATGCTTTCCTTATCAACGCCACATACGGATACTGCACCCTCATCGGTGATATCAATTTTAACGCCTGTTTGTTCGATGATTGCATTGATGGTCTTACCTCTCTGACCAACAACTTCGCCAATCTTGGAAGGATCAATCTTAATCTGAACAATCTTCGGTGAGTAAGGACCAACCTCCGGTCTTGGTGTTGAAATAACAGGAGCCATAACATCATCTAGGATGTAGGTTCTTGCTTCCTTAGTTCTATAAATTGCTTTTTCAATAATCTCTCTGGTTAAACCATGGATCTTAATATCCATCTGAATTGCGGTGATACCTTTATGTGTACCTGCAACCTTAAAATCCATATCTCCGAAGAAATCTTCCAGACCCTGAATGTCTGTTAAAATGATATAATCATCATCGGTATCTCCAGTAACCAAACCTACGGAAATACCGGCAACCATTGCTTTAATCGGTACACCTGCAGCCATTAAGGATAAAGTGGAAGCACAGATGGAGCCCTGTGAGGTGGAACCGTTGGATTCTAATACTTCAGAAACGGTACGGATCGCATAAGGGAACTCTTCCTCGGTAGGAAGTACCGGAACAAGTGCTCTTTCCGCTAATGCTCCATGACCGATCTCACGTCTTCCCGGACCTCTGGAAGGTTTTGTTTCACCTACGGAGTAGGAAGGGAAATTATAATGATGCATATATCTTTTGCCGGTCTCATTTTCATCAATTCCGTCAAGTCTTTGGGTTTCAGCCAATGCACCTAACGTAGTGATAGTAAGAACCTGTGTCTGACCGCGGGTAAACATACCAGAACCATGGGTTCTAGGTAATACATCAACTTCAGCGGCAAGCCTTCTGATTTCAGTGATTTTTCTTCCATCAGGACGTTTTTGATCCTTTAAGATCATCTTACGTACGGTCTTTTTCTCAAACTTGTAAATAGCACCTCCAAGTAAAGGAAGCCATTCTGGATGAGTTTCTTCATAACGTGCAGTTAATTTATCGGTAATCTGTCTGATATTCTCTTCTCTTACCTGTTTTACATCAGTAAATACGGCAGCTTCCATTGCCTCAGGTGTAATGAAGTTAACCATATCCTCATATAAATCTTCAGGAGTATCACAGGATATATAATCATGCTTTGGCTTTCCTACCTCAGCAACAATCTTATCGATAAATTCAATTATTTTCTTATTCAAATCATGTGCAGCAAAAATTGCTTCAATCATCTTGTCTTCAGGAAGCTCATTCGCTCCTGCTTCTATCATGATTACTTTCTCTTTTGTTGAAGCAACCGTAAGTACCAGGGTTGATTTTTCTCTCTGTGCAGAAGTCGGGTTAAATACCAATTCACCATCAACCATACCTACCATAGTAGATGCCGTCGGTCCATCAAAAGGAATATCGGAAATACAGGTTGCAATCGCTGAACCAAGCATTGCTGTTACTTCAGGGGAACAATCCTGATCTACACATAATACAAGGTTATTTAAAGTAACATCATTTCTGTAATCCTTCGGGAATAACGGTCTCATCGGACGGTCAATAACACGAGAAGTAAGAATTGCATTTTCGGAAGGTTTACTTTCTCTTTTGATAAATCCTCCCGGAATTTTACCTACTGCGTATAATTTCTCTTCATATTCCACACTCAGAGGGAAGAAATCAATTCCATCTCTTGGTTTGTCTGATGCAGTTGCTGTAGATAATACAACGGTATCACCGTAATGCATTAGTGCAGCACCGTTTGCCTGTGCAGCAACTCTTTCCACATCAACGGTCAAAGTTCTACCTGCTAATTCCATAGAAAAACTTTTGTACATATTTAGTCTCCTTTTCATTCTTACAAGTGAAGGCTTATGCTTATCATCTTGTATTTTACTAAGAGCCGGAGGCACCGAAACAACTGAAAAACCCACCGAATTCGAGTAGATCCGATAACCTTTTCAGAAGTCTCGGGATGTCCATCCGTTACTCTAACTACATAATTATAACATTATTGTTACCAATATGCTACAATTTTTTTCATTAACAAAGTAAAATTATGTAGTCGCTTTGACATTTTCATAAACAGATATTACTTTAGCATATCATTATAATCATCTCTAATTCTTAATTTAAAGCTAATTATACTCAACCCATAGATTCATAATAAAAACTGCCTCATTATTTGCTTTTAGCATAATAACGGGGCAGTCTTAGTCATTATGAAAATAATTATTTTCTTAAACCTAAACGTTCAATCAGTTTACGATAACCTTCGATATCTGTTTTCTTTAAGTATTCCACTAAACCTCTTCTTTGACCAACCATTTTCAGAAGACCTCTTCTGGAATGATGATCTTTTTTGTTGGTTTTCAGATGTTCTGTTAACTCATTTATTCTTTCTGTTAAAAGAGCGATCTGTACTTCCGGAGAGCCTGTATCCTCAGGTGTTCTACCGAAATTTTTGATAATTTCTTGTTTTTTGTCTTTGCTAATCATTGTATATTCTCCTTTCATATATAAACGCCGGATACTAAGAAAGAGGTCGGAGTGTCCAGTTTCTGAGTATTGGCTGAATTACCTGTGTATATTATCACATTCTTAATATATTGTAAACCTTTTTTTATACAATTAGTAATATTTCAAACTCTGACCTATTAACAAACAGTATTCGTATCAATCCCCTATTCCTCTGATATATTGTTTGCTGATTTCCCAAACTCTAAAATATAGCTTCTGTTTGATCTCTCATTTCTTATAAATACTATGAATTATCGTGCTGGCATAGTTTTTTACTTTTCCTCGCCTATAATATCATAACAAAGTATTACCTTTTAGCCGTATTCCAGCTATGATGAAATGTCTATAGGAATATACCTAAATCTTCCCCAGACCTTATTAAATTTACTAATATTGGTTTGTTTATCATTAACGTCATATTCTGTCACACGTTCAGCATCAAGAATTGTACTTTTCGTGTAAGGTAAGTTATTATCGTCATAAAATAAGCTTGCAGTTTTAAGTAAATTACTTTTATCATAGTTATCTGCAGATTGTGAAATTTGTTGATAGGATGTAATTTTGCTGGCTTTACCATTCATAATATTGTAAAAATCACTTCCGTAAGCATTTCCCCCAAAGCCACCTATATGATTGGAAGTTGCTATTACAATTTTTGAAGTTGCATTATCTTTATAAAGGCAAACATAGCCACCACCCATAGAACCTCCGCATTCTGAGCCGGATATCAATGTATTTACTTTATCATTATCTAAGGAAAAGAATCCGCTATCTGACTCCGAAAAATTGCCAGAGATAATTGGTTTCACATAAACATATAAAATAGGATTATCACTTCCATCCAATTTATATAATCTGAATGTTTTTATATCAGGATCCATTTGACTCACATTCGTTGTAGTTTCCTCATTGGAAAAAGGATTATCAATCTGGAAATTTTGTATATGATCATGGAACAACTTTATTTTAGGAGTAATTTCGTTTTCAAGTATTAAACTTGATATATCGTCTTTACTGCCTAATTTTGTTACGACAATACTATCACTGCAACCAGTATCGTAATTTGTAGCTACGAAGCAAGTATTAGAGTTAAAAATATCATTATAGTATAAAGTAATATAATCATAAACTTGCGGAACCACTTCTTCACCTTTTTCATTTAGAAATCCATATTTATTATTTTTTTTAAAGGCAAAAAAATCTCCTACTTGAGTAATATCATCATACTTGTTTTTTGATATAATTTTGCCGTCTTTATCAGCAAGGCTATATTCGTCATTTTGTTCTAACACAATCATACCATTATTAAATACTTGAGTATAGTCATATTTACAAGGTTTAATTACATTTCCGTCTCCATCAATAACTCCATATTTACCACACATCTTAACTGAGAAGCGATTAACAAATGCGTATGTATCTTCTTGATTATTTGCATAATACATAAAATCTAAATAATCAATACCATCATATTTGAATGGAACTATGACTTTACCTGTACTATCAACTAGTCCATATTTATCATTATGCTCTACAATACTCAAATCACTGTTAGGCACTTTGTCAGTATTATTATATTTTGTTTTGATAATTTCACCGTTTTCATTAGCAATATTCCATTTTTCATCAAGCGAAAAGTTAATTACACCATGATCCATAAATACATCAGTATATTTTGTAGGTAAAATAATTTTTCCTTCTCCATTTATACAACCATATTTATCATTTAATTTGCTTATAGAAAAGCCATCATCCGTATATACATCATCATAATTTATTGGAACTACTTCCTGTCCGCTTTTATTTATAACTCCGACTTTATCATTTATACGAACTTTTGCGGCTCCGTATTCAAAATAACCTGCATCATCATATATGGGATTGATCACTACTGTTCCCGTTTCATCAATATAACCATATTTTCCATTAATGGAAAAATACGCAAGCCCTTCGTTAAAAGAGCTGACGCTATCACAATTCAAAAGAAAAACTTGCTCCCCATTTTTATTGATAAACCCGTATTGATCACCAATTTCAAAATATGCCAAGCCTTCATGAAAAGAACTGGCTTTATCATAAATAAAAGGTAAAGCTGTTATACCTTTGTTATTGATAAACCCAAATTTTCCATCGCCATAAACACAAGCCATCCCTTCGCTGAAAGGATATGCCTTGTCATATATAAAAGGAGTTATGTCGTCACCGTTTTCATTTATAAATCCGTATTTCTCTCCATCGCAAATACATAGTATGCCTTCAGAATTTACAGCATAACCTATTTTATTTGTTGTACTGTTTGGTGTTATAATTTTGGGGGCTGCTAGCAACTGGGTTTGCGCATCGGCTTGTATACCGGTTGTAGCAGCCGGTGTGATGATATCGGGAGCTGACTGCTGTTGAGTTTCAGTATCAGAAGATGAATCAGGCGATATACTGGGGTTGACAGCAGAGGACAAACTGTGTGGATCGTTTGAACAACTACAACAAAATAATACTAAAGATATAAATAAACCAATTAACAATGTTTTTTTCATTGCAATTCTCCATTAAAAATACAAATTTGCTAGATTATCCTTATTGTACCACTATTCGATAGAAAAACAGTTAAACCTGTGCTACTTTTATCATGGTAATTCCTATACATTACCTGAATATGTATACTTACGCCAAAATATATGAGAAGTAATATCCTTGAATTCATTATAGTTTAGACAAAATTAGCATTCCTACTAAATATGTATTTATCTGAATCCCAACAACAAAAAAGAAAGGTTGTTTTAAGCACCGATTTATTAAGTTATGTAAAATTACTGCAACTTGTTACCACAGTTACCGCAAAAGACTGCATCTGATTTCACCGGTACATGGCATATTGGGCAAACAGTTAGCGGAACAGGCTGTGGAGGCATTTGCTGTTGCATTCCAGCTTGTTGTTGCATTGGAGACTGTTGCTGCATAGCTGGTTGCTGATACATCATAGGACCCTGCTGATATACAGGTTTAGGTTGTTTCGGCTGCTTCGGTGTTCCTTCACCCAAAATATTTAGAATAAAGTTAAGTTTAATGTCTTTTTTCATAATGGTAGCTATGATAAAAATTGCAAAGACAATTACAGCTACTATATTCAAAAAATCATTTGTAAAATTGTAAATGTCATATAAAAATGTTTTCAAAGTAAAAGATCCACTCATATTTGAATCATATATATTCTGACGATTATTAAATATCAACGAGATATGATTTAAGATAATGACAAGGAAATTTACCAGGCTAAATAATAAACTGATCGTATAAGATTGCTTTACCGCTGTTTTTACCCTCTCATCAAAATCTAAAACAAATACGATTCCTCCAAAGATTAAAGCAACCAATAAGTTATAAAGATCAAACATGAAACTATAACCAATAAAATATGCAATTAGAACTAATAGTGTAACCGGTATTCCCAAATTCTTTTTTTCCCATATCTTGCTCATAACAAAATCCACTCCTTGTACATTTTTACTATATATTACCATATGAATCCTTTAGCGTCAATGATAAGCAGGGTATGAAAGGTTTTAAAAAAGGCTATTTTATTTTAAAAAACTCCTTGGTTAACCGGATATCCTCATTCATTCTCTGAATCATCTCTTCAATTGACCCGAATTTTATCTCTGGGCGGATATGACAATAAAGCTCAACTTCAATCATTTCTCCATAGAGATCGTTATTATAATTAAAAATATAGGTTTCTACACCGATATGATCTTCTTCACCTACGGTTGGTTTATATCCGATATTCGTAATGCTAACATATGAATTGCCTGCAATCCGCGTTTTGGTCGCGTACACTCCGCAGGGTGGCAATAGTTTACCCGAAGAGGGAATCTGGTTTATCGTCGGCATACCTATAGTCCGCCCAAGTTTTCTGCCATGTACTACTTCTTCCCGGATGGAAAAGGGTTGCCCAAGCATTGCATTGGCCAGCTCCATATTACCTTTCTTCAGCGCGTTTCGTATATAGGAACTACTGATAATTTGATTGTTATACTTTTTCTTTTCACAATCAATTACCTTATAACCATAGATAGGTTCATATTGTTTTAATAAAGCTACATCACCTTTTCGGTTAATACCAAACCGAAAATCAGTTCCGACCACAATAATTTTCGCATCGAGCTTTTCAACTAGGATTTCTCGTATAAAACTCTCCGGTTCCATTTCTCGGGTTTCTTCTGTAAATGGATACGAAATCAAAACATCCATTCCGCTTCGTTTTAATCTGTTTCTCTTTTCTTCTTCCGTATAAATAAGTTCAAATTCTTTTTCTGTTAATAAATTTGATGGATGTAATAAAAAACTGAACATAACTGCCGTCAATCCCTGTTTTTTATATGAAATAACCAAATCGAGCAGTTGCTGATGACCTAAATGTAATCCATCAAATTTCCCCAGGGTAACAGCACAATTTGAATATTTAAATTCAGTTTTTCCTGCTATATATTCCATAGTTTCCTCCAAATTTTCTGTACATAGAAAATAAAAGCAAGAATAAACGTCAGATACTTTCTGACGCTGTTCACAAGCACATTTTTTTATGTCTGAATGAAATCCAATTATAGTTTAATATATCTTTACTGGTCAGTAAAGAAAAACCGCAAAATACTTGATAACAAAACCAATCAACTTAGACAATAATTTACTTTATTAACTTAGGAACATTTTGACTGGTTTAAATTGATTTTCTTCCTTATTATAACGATAAATCCCAATAAAAACATCATCAGCATCATAGACCCGTATCAATTCCGTGTTCGGATCTTGTTTGGGTTGTATAATATGCTCATTTTGGAATACATTACCGTTATAGATTAATTTATGAAACTCACGAAGTACATTTACTTTATTATAACTCTGAAAGACATAATCAAGTGGCATCATATAATCTGTGATACGTTCATTCTGTACCAGTTCTTCAATGTCGGAAAGTTTTAAAGCTTCTTCTATCTTAAATTGTCCTACTGCGGTTCTTACCAGACTTTTCATCGTTGCACCGCAGCCTAGGGTTTCACCAATATCATGCAATAAGGTTCTAATGTATGTCCCTTTCCCGCAATCAACTCTTACCGTTACTTCATTTTCCTCTTTTGAATAATCCAGTATACAGATATCCTTAATTAATACCAAACGGCGTTCCCGTTCAACTTCTTTTCCCTGCCTTGCTAGCTCGTAAAGTCGTTTGCCCCCAACTTTGATTGCAGAATACATCGGCGGAAGCTGAGGATATTCCCCAATATAGCTTTGAACTACCTGAGTAATCTGAGGAAGGTTTACGTTAACCTCAGAAGTTTTCAGAACCTTTCCTGTGATATCCTGCGTGTCGGTTGATATGCCAAGCTTCATGACTGCTTCATAGGTTTTATCTTTCTCCGTTATTAGATCTACTAATTTAGTTGCTTTCCCAACACATACCGGAAGTACCCCGACTGCATCCGGATCTAAGGTTCCGGTATGTCCTATTTTTTTAATTTTTAAGATACCTCTCATTTTTGCTACTACATCATGAGAGGTATATCCTTTTTCCTTATAGATATTAATAATTCCATTAATCAATTGCCTGTACTCCTTGCCAGATTACAATCCAATACCAAATTCTTTAAACTGAGCTTCAATGTGTGGTGTTAAATTATTGATTACATCATGTACCGTACCCTTCATTGTATAACCAGCAGCCTTAACATGGCCTCCACCACCAAAATATACAGCAATTTTGCTGACATTCACTTCCCCATTGGATCGAAGGCTTACCTTAAATTCTTGTAATTCGGTTTCATATATAAATACCGCTACTTCTGTACCTTTTGTAACCCTCAGCTGGTCAATAATACCCTCGAGATCCGAAGTGGAAGCACCGTAAAAATCAAGCATTTTACGATTAATGGATGAAAATACAACTTTACCGTTTAGAATCAGAATGCTTTCCATCAGACAGCGACCTAAGATCTGATTCTGCTTATAGGTTTTTGCATAAAAGGATTCGTCTATCAAAGCAGAGAAGTTAATTCCTTTATTGATCAGCTTTCCAGCGACCTGCATTGTATGTGCTGAAGTATTTGAATGCTTAAATACGCCGGTATCATGGATAATACCAACATATAAAGTTGCAGCAATTTCTTTTGTAATTAGTTCCTCATCCATTAAAGAAAATAGTACCTCACAGGTGGAGGAAGCCTCTGCCACCAAATGATTAACATCAGCAAACATCTGATTACTGATATGATGGTCAATATTAATGGTTTTCTTTGCTGTATGAAAGAATTTCACAGCATCTCCCAAACGATCCAAGCTTCCGCAATCTAGGGAAATTAACACATCATAGGTCTCTTCTGTTTCATAAGAATGTTTTATATCTTCAATGCCGGAAAGTGTTGAGAATTCATTTCCAAAAGAGCCAAGATAAACATCAACCTGTTCAATTTGGAATTTATCCTTATTCTGTATCAGGTATAGATAAAGCGAAAGACAGGATCCAATGCAATCACCGTCCGGTTTGATATGCCCTGTTATAGCTATTTTCTTTGCACCGATTATCTCTGAATTTATTATTTCCATAGACGAATCATCCTTTTCTTTTGTGGCGTCGTTATCTTCATTATCATAATCTCATTGTTCTTTATCCTGATTTTCTTCGTCTTCAGCATAATCATCTCCATCATTATTATGATAATCTTTTACATTTTTATCATGATCGTCAGAAAAGCTTTTATTCACTTCATCAATCAGCTTCGACATATGAACTCCGTATTCAATGGAGTTGTCAATTACAAAGGTAAGCTCTGGTGTATTTCGAAGATTTAGGGTTCTTGCCAATTGTCCTCTCATGAAAGAAGCTGCACTTTTTAATCCGCGAAGTGTTGAATCTTTCGATTCCTTGTCTCCCAATACACTGATGTATACCTTTGCTGATTTTAAATCTGGAGATACCTCAACAGCTACAACCGAGGTCATAGGATTAATTCTGGGATCCTTAATCTCCCTGCTGATTAATGTACTCAGCTCCTTTTGTACTTCACCATTAATTCTCGTGTTTTTAATGCTATTCTTTCTCATATCAATCACCACTACCTTTCCAACCCTAGTACCAAAATTCAGTCTGCTTTATCTACCAATAATCCGGTATTCCAGCAGACTCAAGACAAGATATTTCACCCTAAAAAGTCCAAAACCAAGGAATAAGCAATATAAATGTAAATTTATGTTTCTTAAATTCACATTGAAATGATCCGCATTCTTTCCTTAGTGTTAGGAAAGATGCTTTGCCTTTACACTAGCGCTCATGCTTTTTAGGCATAAATCCTGAAGAATAGCATCTTTTGCTATTCTTCATCTTGCCCAGAACTTTATAAGTATTTATCTTGGTACCTCTGCCATGATATAGAGTTCAACCTTGTCGCCTTCCTTAACGTCATTAAACTTCTCAAATACAAGACCACATTCATATCCGGTAGCAACTTCCTTTACATCATCCTGGAACCTCTTTAAGGATGCAAGAATTCCTTCATATGTCATGGTATCATCTCTATAAATTCTAGCTTTACAGCCTCTTACGATCTTTCCGTCAAGTACATAAGAGCCTGCAATCGTACCGACTCCAGAAGCCTTGAAAGTCATACGTACTTCTGCATGACCAATCACTTTTTCCTCAAAGATCGGGTCAAGCATACCCTTCATGGCTGCTTCAATATCATTAATTGCATCATAAATTACCCTGTAAAGCTTTACATCAACCTTTTCACGATCGGCAGTTTCCTTTGCTGCATTATCAGGTCTTACATTGAAGCCAATGATAATCGCATTGGATGCGCTAGCTAGGATAACATCCGATTCATTGATTGCTCCAACACCTCCATGGATGACACGAACGGCAACCTCATCATTGCTAAGTTTTAATAAGCTTTGTTTCATCGCTTCGACAGAGCCCTGAACATCAGCTTTGATAATCAGGTTCAGTTCCTTGATATTACCGGCCTTTATCTGTGAGAACAGACCATCCAAGGATAATTTGGCCTTAGTATCGGCAATCAGCTTCTCTTTACTCTGAACAAGATAAGCATCTGCAATATTTCTTGCTTCTTTCTCATTATCCGTTGCAAGGAAGGTCTCACCTGCATCTGGAACTTCATTTAAACCTAATATTTCTACAGGAGTAGACGGTAAAGCTTCTTTCACTCTTCTACCATTATCATCTACCATGGCACGAACTTTACCAAAGGAGGAACCAACTGCAACATTATCTCCTACATGAAGAGTTCCCTTCTGAACCAAAATAGTTGCAACCGGGCCTCTTCCCTTATCAAGTTCTGCTTCAATAACAATTCCTCTTGCATTACGATTAGGATTTGCTTTTAATTCTACCATTTCAGCAGTAAGAAGAATCATTTCCAGTAATTGCTCAATACCTTCTTTTGTGTGTGCCGATACAGGTACAAATATGGTATCGCCACCCCAATCTTCAGCAACTAATTCATATTCTGTTAACTCCTGCTTCACTCTCTCAATATTGGCACTTGGTTTATCTATTTTATTGATTGCTACAATAATCTGTACACCGGCAGCTTTAGCATGATTAATTGCTTCTACCGTCTGTGGCATAACACCATCATCCGCAGCTACTACCAGTATCGCAATATCTGTAGATTTTGCACCACGCTTACGCATGGAGGTAAATGCTTCATGTCCCGGAGTATCTAAGAAGGTAATCTTCTCTCCATTTACTTCAACAACATATGCACCGATATGCTGTGTAATACCGCCAGCCTCTCTGGAGGTAACATTAGTTTCTCTGATGGCATCCAAAAGTGATGTCTTACCATGATCAACGTGACCCATAACACACACTACCGGTGGACGTTTTTCCATTGTTTCAGGATTTTCATCCTGTTCCTTTAACAATTCTTCAATTACATCGACTTTTACTTCTTTTTCAGCGATTATCTCATAATCTAAAGCAATTTCTTCTGCCTCTTCAAATGTGATTTCCTGATTTAATGTAACGATTTTACCTGCAAGGAATAGCTTTTTGATTAAAGCAGCAGAAGGCTTCTTCATCTTATCTGCCAGTTCTTTGATCGTCAGTACTTCAGGTATGGTAATGACTTTAATTTCCTCTTCTACAACTGTAACCGGCTTAGGCTGAATAAACTGTCCCTTCCTAGGAGCAATCTTAACCTTAATACCATCACGATCTGCATCTCGTTCAAGCAGACTTTTCTCTTTATAATTCTTTTCTTTATTGATTCTATCCCTGTTTCTCTTATTGCTGTTATCATTCTTTTCAGCAACCTTCTGATCCAGGATCTGTTGGTCAAAATTCTTACGTTCGCCGCCTGTTCTTCCAGGTCCTTTTTTATTACCCTGTGATCTGTTATAGTTTGGCTTATCGTCATCATCCTTATTCATATCTTCAAAACCACGCGAATTATATCCACCGCCCGGCCTCTGTCCGTTATTTGGTCTGGAATATCCTCCCTGTCCGCCATAATTGCCTCTGCCCTGTTGTGAGCCAGGAGCTCCCTGACGATTTCCGCCCTGGTATCGATTCCCCTGATAGCCCTGACCGGTTCTATTACCTTGATAACCCTGGCCATCGTTGGTTCTACCTTCACCAGAAGGTCTGCCTTCGTAAGGTCTTCCCTGGGTTCTCTGTCCCTGATAGCCTTCTCCGGAAGGTCTTCCTTCATAAGGTCTGCCCTGGGATCTTTGACCCTGATAGCCTTCACCGGAAGGTCTGCCTTCGTAAGGTCTTCCTTGGGATCTTTGACCCTGATAGCCTTCTCCGGAAGGTCTTCCTTCATAAGGTCTTCCTTGGTTTCTTTGTCCCTGATAGCCCTCGCCGGAAGGTCTTCCTTCATAAGGTCTACCCTGGTTTCTTTGTCCCTGATAGCCTTCGCCAGATGGTCTTCCTTCATAAGGTCTGCCCTGAGACCTGTTTCCTTGGTAACCCTGCCCTCTGTTATCATAGTTCTGTCTGTTATCTGCACCAGGTCTGCCCTGTTGTCTCTGACCTTGATAGCCTTCGCCAGATGGTCTTCCCTGATATCTCTGTCCCTGATTATTTTCTCCATAGGATCTATTCTGCGGTCTTTGATTGTTTCCGTTATTGGATCCTGCTTCACCAGCTGGTCTATTATAATTTTGTGATCCCTGATATCCTGAACCCTCATAGGATGTTCTTCCTTGCTGGCCTTGCTGTCCTTGTCTCATTACTCCTTGTCCTCCTGCGGGTCTTTGTCCTTGTGTACTCTGATGCCCTTGATCATAAGGTCTTTGGCCGTTATATTGTCCAGCCTGCCCCTGTCTCATTCCATTTTGTCCCCCTGTGGGTCTTTGATTTGTCTGACCAGCCGGTCTACTTCCATTTTCCGACTGACCGCTATGTGTCATACCAGTCGGTCTCTGCTGCGATTGTGACGGCATATGCGTTCCTGCAGACGCTTGTGTTGACTGCTTTTGTACTGCTGTAGTTACAGGTTTGGAGGCTTGGGTCTGAGATGTATTAGCACCCTGGCTATGCAGAACCGGTTGTTGAGTCTGAGTCTGAGCCGGCTTTACTCCAGCTGTTTTTGCCTTATTTGCTTGAACATAATAATTCTTTATATAAGCTACCTCATTATCTTCCAGATTGCTGCTGTGTGTTTTTTTCACGCCAAAGCTTTTCTCTAAAAAATCAAGAATATCCTTACTTTCCAAAGAGCCTTTCGTAATTTGATTTATTTCATTTTTTAATTCAAATATTTTCATTTTTGCCATACTTACTACCTCCGTTTGTATCACTGCTTGTTTTCAGTATCTTTTCAATTGCATCTGCCAGGCCTTTGTCAAGCACTGCTAAAGAAGCACGAAATTCTTTACCCATTGCATGACCCAAGTCATTTTTTTTACCCAAGAAGTAAATTGGCACATTATAGTAAGTACACATGTTAGTAAACATTTTCTTAGTATTGTCCGATGCATCATCTGCTACAATTACCAAAGCCGCTTTGTGTTCCTTCACAGCTTTTTCTGTAGAAAATTCACCACTTGCTACATTGCGCGATTTTGTTGCAATTCCCAACAGGTTATATATTTTCTTGTTTTCCGGATTCAAGCAAAATCATCTCCTTCTCCAATGTTTCAACCAATTCCTTTGGAATGCTAACCTTGAGAGAACGTTCCAGTCCTTTCGTCTTAATTGCTTTCCTAAGACAGGCAAGGGAACAGCAGATATATGCTCCTCTTCCATTCTTCTTGCCGGTAGCATCAATGACAATCTCGTCCTCAGGAGTTTTTAAAACACGTATCATTTCTTTTTTTGCTTTCATTTCACCGCATCCGGTACACATTCTTAATGGTAATTTCTTTGCCAATTGTTTTATCACATCCTTAATATACCTTGGTCTTTAATATCCCATACTTTGTGACTCGCTCTTGATATCAATTTTAAATCCTGTCAGTTTTGCTGCAAGTCTCGCGTTCTGCCCTTCTTTACCAATTGCAAGAGATAATTGATAATCTGGAACAATTACTTTAGCACTCTTGTCATTCTCATCTACGACAACCGATACGACCTTTGCAGGACTAAGTGCATTTTCAATTAATTTCTCCGGATCATTGCTCCAGTTAATGATATCAATTTTTTCATTTCTAAGTTCACTTACAATTGCATTAACTCTTGCTCCATTTAAACCAACACAGGCTCCTACTGGATCAACATCTGGATTGTTACTCCATACTGCCATCTTTGTTCTTGAACCGGCTTCTCTGGAAATGCTCTTAATCTCCACCGTTCCATCTTGTATCTCAGTAACTTCTGCTTCAAAAAGTCTCTTTACAAGCTCGGGATGAGTTCTGGATACGGTAATTCTTGGTCCCTTCGTTGTATCCTTAACTTCAAGGACATATAATTTGATACGATCAGTAGGACGGAATACTTCGCCTCTTACCTGCTCGTTTTCTGTAAGTACCGCATCAACCTTACCAAGATTGATACTAACATTATTTCCCACATAACGTTGTACAATACCGGTTACGATATCCTTTTCCTTTGCACTGTACTGGGTAAATAATACCTTTCTCTCTTCCTCACGAATTTTCTGGACAACAACCTGCTTCGCTTTCTGTGCAGCGATACGGCCGAAATTCTTAGGAGTAACTTCAATTGCAACAATATCGCCGACTTCCTTCTTCGCATCCTTCATCTTAGCCTGAGCAACACTGATCTGCATAACCGGATCCGTAACCTCTTCCACGACTTCCTTCATGGCATATACGTTAACTTCTCCGCTGACTCTGTCAATGTTCACTTTAATATTATCTGCACGGCCAAAATTATTCTTGCATGCTGCAACCAATGAGTTTTCCAATGCCTCAAGTAATATATCTTTACTGATATCCTTTTCCCTCTCAATCTGGTTTAAAGCCTCAATAAGTTCCCTGTTATCCATTTTTTCATTATCCTCCTTTAGTTAAATTAGAATTTATCAAAGTTTTGGCAAGGAGGATTTCCTCCTTTAGTTAAATTAGAATTAATCAAAATCTTGGCTAGGAGGATATTCCTCCTTTAGTTATATTTGAATGGTTCTAAAAATCAAATGTCAGTCTTACCATCGCGATATCCGGTCTCGGAATTACCATAGTTGTTTTGTCTTCAAATTCTATGGTTATTGTACCCGTATCATAGGCTCTTAATATACCGACAAATTCTTTCATCTTATTTACCGGTTTATATAATTTCACTTCAACTTCCTCACCGATACTTTTTTCGAAATGTTTATCTCGTTTGAGATGTCTTCCAAGTCCCGGTGAGCTAACCTCAAGAATGTAGGCATCCGGAATAAAATCATTCTTATCCAGCAGATCACTTAATGCTCTGCTGACCAGTTCACAATCATCCACTGTGATACCGTTCTCTTTGTCAATATATGTTCTTAGAAACCAGTTGCCGCCTTCCTTAACATATTCAACATCATACAGTTCAAAATGATTCTCTGACAATATCGGTTCGATTAGCTTTTCTGTCTTACGTTCGTACTCTTCATGCTTTGTCATTCATTTCCCTACCTTCTTCTTTTTGCCTTCGATGTTCGTTTTGCCTTCTTTCAACAGTAAGAAAATAAGCATTTCTTGCTGTTCGCGGGCGCGCTCGTATCCTATCAAGCAAGCTTGTAGGATACTCACTTTGCCTTCGCGCAAATAATAAGAGTGGACTTTCGTCCACTCCTTAATTAGTCTTATCATTTAGCATAATAGTTATTATATCAAGTATAACCAATAATTGCAAGAGTTAATTTATTTTTATGATCATTATGATTTATATTCACTTTAAACTCCACTCATGTGCATCTACCTTCTAATTAATAACGCTTTTAATCAGTTGATTTATCCACGGTTCACTCTTATGAATCGTGTTAAATGTGATTTTGTAAGGTTAGTTTTCTTATGGTTGACCGTTAATTTCAATATAATTGATTCTCGTTGCTAAGTTTGCAGCATCCCCTTGATCAACTGTTATTTTTCCATCCGTTACAGTGATTGTTTTAATTATTTGCTGAAACTTATTTGCCTCAAGACTTAAATTAGTCAAGTAGTTTACGCCTTCAACATTCAAAGTATATGCAGAAGCAAAGCCGGCATCACCTACGCTGACATTTACTGTATACTTGCCGTTAGGAACCGCTATTTCCCATTTCCCTACTTTACTACCAAATTGGCAAATTGTATCTAGTTTTTGATCTTTATTTATATTTCTATCTCTTGTTAATGTGGAATAATCAGTGTTCCAGCCATATGTAAAGCCATTACCTCTATTCCCATATTGTTCTCCATAATCAGGCTTGTAACCTTCAGGAATATCCGCATTCTTCGGCTGAAAATTAATTTTTACAGAAAAATTTGGTTCTTCAATATCAACCTTTGTGTCGCCTACAGGTGCTCTCATTTCCAACCAATCTACATTTAATACATGCGAATTATTTGATGTCTTGCGCTTCCATCCTTTAATCATATATTTTTTTCCTGACTGCACATGAATTGTAGGTTTGGCAGAATTTAGAACAATATCACCTTTAGAATAATATCCAGAACTGGGTATACCATCAGAAAAAGTAATTCTAGCTTTATTTAATGCAATACCAGCATCAAATTCTGAATATTTATTTTTAACATTCCAACCTCCAACCCAATCTATTTCATCTTTAAAATTTGGATACGAAAACAAAGAAGGATTAGTTCCTATTATATTACCTATGCCAAGCTCACATGATGTAAAATAAGTATCTGGTTGATTATCAATTATATACCCATTGTCCGATATTTTATCAAAAATACAATCAGAAATAGTGACGCTACGGAACCCAGCTTTAGACCTATAGTTATGAGTAAATTTAAATGCGGACTTTACATTTTCCGATCCCGAAAACGTACAATTGTACCAGGATAAACCATATCCGCCTCCTTTGTTGCCACCTCCCCATAGTTCAACAAGTGAAGTGTCTTCAGGAGTTACATTTTCAAATCTGCATGCATAATGTGTGACAGTTCTTAATGTATCATATGCATCACCTAATTTCTCTGCTGCAATCTTCCCTCCAAAATAACAATCTTCAAAAGTAATTGCATCTATACATGGTCCTTTATCAATGTCCATACCATATTTATCTGTCGTTGGTGAACCAAAGGTTGTGTTCTTGAAATCATATACACCCGTATTATAATTGTTTCCTTCTATTTCGAAGGCAGTTCCATTATTTGTAGTGAATGTGCAGCTGTCAAAACTAACAAGACTACAGTCATCCATGTAAAATGCTACTGCATTCTCTTTCTGAAGTCCTTTTATTTCCACGTTTTGAAATTCCATAAAACCCGGGTAGATATTTTCACCTTTTCGTTGGATTTTAATCCCGTAATCCAATGCCTCATCCTGCCCAGCACTTTGTATTGAAAGATTATATATATTCATCCTGGAATTAGATACTATATTGATTGCTGCCCCCTCTACTCCGGCAACTTTCAATATACTTAATTCCTTACTTTCTCCCTCGATATTAAAGTTATCGCTTATTGTCAATTGGCTTTTAATCAGATATGTTCCTCTCGGTATGTAAAGGGTTAGATGATCACGGGCACAATCGTTTATTGCTTTTTGAAAGGTAGCGGCATCGTCATGTACTCCATCACCAAATGCGCCATAGTTTTTTATATTTATGAAATATTCGTTTGGTCTATAATATACATTATCTGTAAGTCCTTGATCTTCATCTGAACTGACCATGCTAGGACTTTGAATGCCAGCAATGCTATCTACTTTCCTATTGCTACTGAAAGTTTCCTGTGAGCTAGCATTTGATGAAGAAAATATAGATATCGTAGATAAAAGGATAATAAATATAATTACTAATGAGTTAAAGGGTATTTTTCTAAACATTTCAAAATCCTCCTGATAAAATTTTTATTCTGATAATTTTCTTTAAGTTTATCAGTTACCGGTAAATACCCGCATTTCCACCCAATCTGTGCCCACCTCATTATCACTACCTGGTGTGATCCTCTTCCAGCCCTCTACTATATATTTACTTCCATCACTACTATCGTATTCTGTCGGCTCACCAACATAATATACAGTATCTCCAGGGTTGAATTCTCCACTTACATTTAATGTATTTGAGTTAGGGTTAGGCATTGTTGGAATAGCCAAAACTCTCGCCCCCCCAATTTTCAAGTCACTTTGGAAATCAGTATACTTATCCATGACTACCCAACCTTGTATCCCACCAGTTTCACAAGAAGCTTCGTTTGCAAATAGTTTTGGTAATGCTGTCACCCCATAAGAACTTAGTTTAATTTCACAGTTTTCAAAAGTACCAAAAGAATTATTTATAATGCTTCCTTCAGTAGAAATATCACTATATAAACAGTCTTTTAATGAAATCCCTTTATATAATCCATTTTCTTCAAACTTTATTACTGATTTGCATGACCCATAACCTACAAACGTACAATTTTGCCACGAAATTCCCGAACAATTTGCTCCAAGTTCTACCTGCGGTTCATTATGGTTTTCGTAATGGCATGCAAGATGTATTATAGATTTTATATTATCTCCATTCCCAATTTTTTCTGGAGATATATCCGCTCCGAAATAGCATCCTTCGAAGGCTATTGAATCGACAATAGCTTCGTCCTTAATCTCAAATCCATACTTACCAGCTTTAAAGTTAGTTCCTCTGAAATTATATACACCTGCTTTTTTTTCAATATTATTTCCGTCTATTGCAAAACCCGTACCATTTAACGTGGAAAAAACACAACTATTGGCACTTATGGATTTCACATTGTCCACATGGCATGCTACAGCATTTTCTCTTCGTAGGTTTCTTACTTCGACATTGTCCAAAACAATATTTTCAGAGCACTCACCAGAAGTCGAACCAAATTTGATTCCATACTCAAGAGCTTCATATGCATCATTGTCGGTTAAAGTCAGATTTGAAATTTTAACGTCTGATAAACCTGAAAAATCTAAACCCGTGCCACTTGTACCTTTTGATTTTAAAATTGTATAATACCTGTGTTCTCCTTCGATATTAAATGATCCGGTGGCTACGAGATTTGAAAATACGTAAGTACCATTTGGAATGAATAACGTTGTATGTGTTTGTGAGCAGTAAGTGAAAGCCTGTTGTAGTTTTTCAGTCTCGTCATTTCCATTTCCGACAACACCAAAATCTGTTTTTAAATTTACGACAGAAGGTGGGGAATAATCAAGAAGGTTAGGCTCAGCTTGTACCAAGGATTGTATAGAAAAGACTGATACAGCTATGACAATTAATGCAATAAAAATTTTCTTAGATCTAAACATAAAAACCTCCAAATAAAATTTATTTTGTATCCAATCAATGGATTAACCTAGTTATTAGCAATAAAAATCAATCGCTTCTTAAATAAAGTACATTTACATATGGTAATTGCTAATAATGTTATAATATACCATATAATTGCATTTTTCATCATTATTTGTAATAATTATTAATATTAACATAATAAATATTTATAAAATAATTATGATTTATACATAATGATAAGGCCGCAAACCCGCATATTTACTGGGATTACGGCCACTTTATAACCATTTTTGAACGACTGGTTATGAAACGGGAAAGCCTTCGTGCAAATAATAAGAGTGGACTTTCGTCCACTCCTTAATTAGCCTTATCATATAGCATAATGATATAATATTAACTGTAACCATTTACGATTTAGACAATTTATAGTTCCTTTTAACTCTGGTATATATCTGGCAAAGATCTGGTAATCCATTCGTTTACTAAGTGTTTAAATACTTCAAATTGTTCAATTTGAAGATTATGTCCAGCTTTATCAAGAACAACAAATGATGCTCTTGGGTAATCTTCCATTAGCTGAAACTGATCCTTCCAACCAACTTCTGTATCTTGTCTTCCCATAATAAATAAGCTTGGTTTTTCAAAAGGTTTATCCAATATAGTAATATCATAAGTGAATGCACCATCCAAATGATGATTCAAAAAATTATGATCACTAAGGGCTAACGCAACATAGATATCCTTTTCAAAGCTTTCCCATACTTCTTTCGTCTGAACAATTGTTATAGACTCAAAGCTTGAGCGCTGCTTTTCATTCAGGCTCTCAAGGAATTCATTATCCTTTTCAAGTACTGTCATTGACGGAACATTTCCCTCGCGATAACCCGGAATCACCAAAGGACAGATTAATAATAATCCAAGGAGCTGCTCGCTTCTTTTTTGGACTAATGCTCTAGCCAGATAACCTCCATATGATTCACCGGCGAGTAAAAAAGGCTGATTTGGTATAACTTTATCAATAAAAGTCAGAATTAAATTTAATACACCATCCGAATTTTGTATGGCATAATCTGCTTTCGATTGTCCCATTCCAGGTAAATCAAAATAAATTCTTTGGATCGGATACTCATTTTTCTCAAATATTGGCTCCATACAGCCAGACATAAGCCTATGATCTACTCCCCATCCATGAATCATAAGTAACGGAATGCCTTCACCGATTATTTCGTAATAGATTTCATTATTCGAAATAATAATTTTATTCTTTTTGCTTTGGTACATTGTATCCCCTCATTCTTAATTATTTTTTAGGTTATTGCGAAACTCATATAATATCAAAGACAATATAGTTTCGAAATTACCTAGTAATTAATTTTGATTAAATCTTTGTAAAAATTCCTTTGTCCTCTGATTCTGTGTATTACCAAATACTTTCTCAGGAGTTCCTTCTTCTACAACAACGCCTCCGTCCATAAATATTACTCTATCTGCTACATCCCTTGCAAATGCCATCTCATGAGTTACAATTACCATCGTCATCTTTTCCTCTGCTAGAGACTTTATTACCTTAAGTATTTCTCCAGTAAGCTCGGGATCAAGTGCTGAGGTAGGTTCATCAAAGAAAAGAATTCTCGGATTTAACGCAAGGGCTCTGGCAATGGCAATTCTTTGCTGTTGTCCGCCTGACATCTCGCAGGGATATGCATCGGCTCTGTTTCCGAGATTCATTTTATCCAATAATTCCATTGCTTTATTGGTTGCGGTTGCTTTTTCAATTTTAAGTACATTAATCTGGGCATCTACAATGTTTTTTAATACGGAATAATGAGGGAACAGATTAAAATTCTGAAAAACAAGCCCTACCTCTAAAATAATCTCATGCAAGGTTTTGGTGTCCGCATATCCCATATCTGAGTATGTATCTACCATCAGCTTACCGCATACCTCAATTCGTCCGCCATCTATTTTCTCCAGCTGTGTAAGGCATCTTAAAAGTGTTGATTTTCCCGAACCGGAGGGACCGATAATTGCTACTACTTCTCCTTCATTCACTTCCAGGGAAATATCTTTAAGTACCGTGTTGTCATCAAATTGTTTCTGTATATTTTCAGCTTTTAGAAGCATTTGACACCTCCATTAAATCTAATTTTTATAATAGTTAAATTTCTTCTCAATAAATTTAAAGGTCATCTCTACTACCGTATTCATAATTAAGTAAAAGACACCCGCTACTATGAGCGGAATCGTTGATCCATAATGTGCTACTGCTGTAGTTGCCACTCGGAACAATTCAATGACAGATATAACATTTGCAAGGGAGGTATCCTTTACTAATGTCATTAATTCATTACCGGTTGCCGGAATTACTGTCTTGATAACCTGCGGGAGAACAATTCTCATAAAGGTCTGATATTTAGTATATCCAAGTACCTTTGCAGCTTCATATTGTCCTTTTGGAATGGAAGCTATTCCTCCTCTGAATATTTCTCCGAAATATGCAGCATAATTTATTACAAATGCTGTAATACATGCCAGATTACGCCCAGGTGTAAGGCCAAATATGTAATATGGTCCATACATAAAGAAGAATAATTGCAGCATCAGCGGTGTTCCACGGAAAATTAGCTGGTAAATTCTGATTGGCAAATTGATAATTAAAAATCTGCTGCGTCTTCCTAGGGCAACAAAAAATCCTAGCGGAATTGCCAAAATAATTGTAAAGAAGAATATAAACAGTGACATCACACTGGCAGATAGCATATTAGGTATGAGAAGGTCTAAGGGTACATGGTCAATTTTCATAAAATCCTCCAATTTCCGCTATTGCGGATGTTCAATCTATAATTAAGAATTAATTCATACGTTTTTCAATTAGCACTTTAACATATTACCATATCATTGTAGCTATTTCAAATAGTTATTATTAAAATCAAAAAACGATTTGGAGGTCGATTCTCACGATGACCATAATTGATGTTATTTATTTCGCAAATCTCTAATACAAAATAAAAATCATCGTACCTTGACATATTCTAATTCATATTATATTATTGTTGTATCTACAACAGTTGCATGTACAACAATAAAGGGAGGTGATACATATTGTTTTTGGCAAATTTATCAATCATTTCTCGTTATAGCCGGACCTTCTTTGAAAGAAGATTGAGTGAAATCAACATAGGTTTTACGGAACATATGATCATGATATATTTATGTAAATGTGATACCGTTAATCAGGATACGATAGTTAAGCATTTTATGCTTGATAAGGGAGCGGTTGCTAAAGCACTTAATAAATTGGAGGATAAAGAGTATATCTTTCGGGAAGATAATCCAAATAACAAACGAGAAAAGCTAATCTCTATAACCAAAAAGGGTAAAAGCGTTATCGGATATATTACGGTTGAATTGGAGAAGTGGCATAATTATCTTTTCCAAGGGCTGTGTAATGAGGAAATTGATCAATTCAATCGCATTGTTGAAAAAATAGCAGAAAACGCAGCTATTGTAATTAATGAAAAGAAAAATCAAATTAAAAGTATGGAGGACTCTCCTGCTAAGAAATCGGAGGATTGGTATAATGAAAGTAAAGAATAAGAACAGTAATCTTATACTTATTATGATTATCTATTTACTAGGAATATTTATGGGAGCAATCGATACCGGAATTGTGACACCAGCAAGAACTGTCATTCAAAACTTTTTGTCAGTTAGTGATAAAACCGGAATCTGGATGATCACCATATATACTCTTTCCTATGCGGCAAGCATTCCGGTTATGGGTAAGCTTGCAGATAAATACGGAAGAAAATATATCTATTTAATTAGTATTACACTCTTTGGCTTAGGCTCCCTATTCTGCGGACTATCTCAAAATTTCGGAAGTTTTTCTGTTCTTTTGATCGCCAGAGTAGTTCAGGCGATTGGCGGAGGCGGAATTCTTCCTGTTGCTACTGCTGAGTTCGGTACCACCTTCCCGCAGGAAAAACGCGGCATGGCTCTAGGACTTGTGGGAGCTGTTTATGGTATCGCTAATATTGTCGGTGCCTCTGCAGGTAGTGCAATACTCGATATTTTTGGAACAAACAATTGGCAGTTTATCTTCTATGTCAATGTCCCAATTACCATATTTATAATCATTGCAGGATTTATCGCTCTTCCAAATACAAAATCAACCGATGTCAAAAAGATCGATTATTTTGGAATCTTTTTCTTAACCATCATGATCCTCTCTGTTTTATATGGACTCAAAAATATTGATTTCTTTGATTTTGCAAATACCTTTACAAGCACTAAGGTTTATCCATTTTTACTGATTTTTATTGTATTTCTCCCTTTGTTCTGTATTGCAGAAAAGAAGGCAGAGGATCCGGTAATGAATCTAAATTATTTTAAAAATCCTAGAATCATTATCACATTATTCTTATCCTTTATAACCGGTATCTTAATTATGGGTATGATCTTTGTTCCTCAGTTTTCTGAAAATGCACTAAAAATGCAAACCGGTAAGGGTGGTTATTTTGTATTCATTCTTGGCCTTTTTGCCGGAATTGGTGCTCCGCTATCCGGTAAATTAATCGATAAATACGGAGTAAAAATTGTACTTGGTTTTGGTTTTTTAATTTGTGTTATTGGTTCAGTATTCTTAGAACTTGTTACCTCCAACTATCCTAATTTACTAACAGTATTGATAAGTTTGATCCTTATTGGTACCGGAATTGGTTTTACGATGGGTACTCCGGTGAATTATATGATGCTCGAAAATACGAAAGACGAGGAAGCCAACTCCGCTCTCGCTACCGTTTCACTAATCCGTTCCATCGGTACTGCAATTGCGCCGGCTATCATGATAGGCTTCATATCACATGCTGGTGCGGCGGTTCAGACAAATGTTATGGCTTTGTTACCAGATGAAGTTGCCATGCCGTCCCTTCCTTATGCTCAGGAACTAAATGATACTTTCGATAAAATGAAATCAGATCCCTCTATGAAGGATAAACTGGCTGATGTATCGATACCCGATTTATCTGCCATGAAAACAATTAAAATTAATATGAATTCCACCGATAAAAACTTTAAGATGCCACAGGAACTCATTGAATTAATGCAAACCTCCGATGTAACAAC
>JAEWMT010000066.1 GCA_023393095.1 Bacillota bacterium | reverse complement strand
TTGTATTATTCTATGAACTAGTTTTATCACCATGGGATTATGCTGCAGCTTCTATTATATTATTAGAAGCCGGGGGATGTATTACTACACTTGATAGGAAGAAGCTTCAGTTTGAAGAAAAGAGCTCAATACTGGCGGCTACTCCGAAAGCATACGAGGAATACTTTACGATATAATCAAATTTCGCAGATATCAATTCGTTTTACAAGTTACTGAGATACTAGATTTATTATAAATGATATACACAAAGATCAGATAACAGCATATATGATTTCCTAATTTAGTACTGTAATCTAGCCGCAGTAAATTTGAGCTGAGATATCTTCTGAGGTTAGTATATAATTATTTTATTATGATTATCAAACAGGAATTATTATATGATAGAAGTACAGATTTAAAAGGGCTGTCGTTAAAATTTTATCAGTGATATAAGGGTTTATGTAGAATCCCTTATATCATATCTATGTCTAATGCAACAGACACTTTTGCTTTATCAAATTATCACTTTATTCGTATTATTTTACTAAGCTTAATTTTTCTACAGCCTGTTTTTTATCTGAATAGAAAAAAATATCTTTCCCATGATTACATTCATAAATAAAATCTCGCAGACTCTTACTAGAATAGTAAGAAAAATCACCTATGATAGCCAATTTCATCTGATAAGTAATAAACTTTTGCAGTATTTCACCTGCAAGCTTTGTACTTAAATGAAAAAAGTCTTCGCATACTGCCGACTTATTTAAAATTATTCTGTCACAACCGGTTTCATAACTTATGGTTGCTATTAAATCCAAGGCGGATTGAACATCATTTATCAAAATCTCGTTACTATTTACATCAGCAATATCAATATTATTTTCTATTATCCTTTCTATTTTCATAAAGATCCTCGTTTCATTTTATTTTTTTAAAAGTCTTACCATGTAGATTAATTAACTTTTCATATTTTATAATGAACATTCTTCTTATGTTAAAGATTTTCCACTCAGTACGGAGAAAAGGTATTCTGCATATACCAATAAATTAAATCTTGCAGTAGTAAATTTCTGTTTCTGTCATGCTGTAATTATCTTTTATCATGGAAAGAATGTCAAGAATCAATATGGTAGTCATTATAAATAATCAATGTTGAATATAATCAACAAATCTTAAGAAACAAGTATCATAAGTAATATCATAGAATGAAACAGCCCTGCATATCTTTAACTATAACCACAAGGAGGTTACTATATATATGTTAGGGCAGTTTGATGTTTATAATGATATTCAGGCTAGGACAGGCGGTGAAATATACATAGGTGTGGTAGGGCCGGTCAGAACAGGAAAATCAACATTTATTAAGAGATTTATGGATCTCTTGGTGATCCCTGGTATAGAAGATGTCCACAGCAGAGAACGGGCTATCGATGAATTGCCCCAGGCTGCGGCAGGAAGGACAATCATGACCACCGAACCAAAATTCATACCAAAGGAAGCTGCCGAAATTGCATTTAATGATGAAACCAAGGTGAAAATCCGTTTAATTGACTGTGTGGGATATATGGTAGATGGTGCTGCCGGTCATATCGAAAATCAACATGAAAGAATGGTACGTACCCCTTGGTTTGACCATGAAATTCCATTTACACAGGCAGCCGAAATCGGTACCAAGAAGGTTATTAACGACCATTCCACGATTGGTATCGTTATCACCTCTGATGGCAGCTTTGGCGAACTTCCCAGAGAAAGCTATCTGGCACCGGAAGAAAAAACAATTACAGAATTGAAACAGTTAGGAAAACCCTTTGTTGTACTTCTGAATACGAACAGACCGTATTCAACTGAGACTATCCAAATTGCTGAGGCAATGGAGGAAGCTTATAATGTTCCTGTTTTGCCTGTGAATGCAGAACAGCTAAAAAGAGATGATATTACGAGGATTATGGAGAATATACTATCTGTATTCCCGGTTACCGAAGTTGATTTCTATATGCCGAAATGGGCTGAAATGCTTCCTGCAGATCATTGGCTTAAGGTGGATTTAATTCAATCGGTTAAGGAATTATTTGATAATATTACTCAAGTAAAGGATGCCAGAACGCAGAATTTTAACACGAACAGTCAGTATGTGAAACGCTTCAAGATCGATAAGGTGGATATGCAGGATGGTGCAGTTCAGGTTAATGTTGAATTTGATGATATGTATTATTATAAAATACTCAGTGACCTAATTGGTGTACCAATTACCGGCGAATATCAGTTGATTTCAACTTTAAAGGAACTTGCGGCAAGGAAAACTGAATTTGAAAAGGTTTCCTATGCTACAGATCAGGTAAAAATGAAGGGTTATGGTATCGTTTCCCCGGTGAAAGAGGAGATTACGATTGAAGAACCTGAGATCATGAAGCATGGTAATAAATATGGTGTGAAAATTAAGGCCACCGCTCCTTCCATCCACATGATCAAGGCGGATATTATGACTGAGGTTGCACCAATTGTGGGTACGGAAGAACAGGCTAAGGATCTTATTGGTTATATTAATGAAAATGCGAAGGAAAATCCAGATGGCATCTGGGAGACGAATATCTTCGGAAAGACAGTTCGTCAGTTGGTTGAGGAGGGAATTAACTCCAAGGTCAGCAAATTAACGGATGAAAGTCAAATTAAATTACAGGAGACCATGCAACGTATCATTAACGATAGTAATGGCGGTCTTGTATGTATTATAATTTAATGTGTTTATGTAATAATTTCTTAAAAAGTTGCCAGTAATACAATTGCTTTTGTATTGTGGCAGCTTTTTTTTGGTTGTTTTTTCTATTCCTAACAAATTTTTAAAATAATTATGACACATAGTTGACAAAAATTATATGGTTTGATATAATACCTACGTAACATATTTAATATTTATGTAACAATTAATAAATAACTAGTTTTCAACAGATGAATTACTTTCAATTTATTACTTCTCAATTACATAATAGACACGAATTACGTGTTATATCAACAGAAAGTATTTGGAGGATGTACTATGAGAAAGCTATTAAAAATCTCTATGGTCTGCGCGGTAGGTGCGTTCATATTCGCAGCCAATCCAAAAACAGTATTTGCATATGAAGAAGGTATTGCAGGATTCGTATACGATAAGGATACCAGCAGATCAGGTTCTTCAGAGGAAGCTACAATTGTTAGTTTATCTACAGATGAAATTCCGATTCCGGGTTATAATAATATTGGTATTGCTAATGTGGATAGCAACCTTATTATCCGTAAGGGACCTGGTGAGAAATATAAAATTATTGGTAAGCTGCCTAAGAACGGTGGTTGTGAAGTACTTGAGGAAGAAGATGGCTGGAGTAAGATTTCTGCAAAAACTGATTCCGGTACAATTAAGGGATATGTTAATAGCAGTTATCTGATAACAGGTATACAAGCAAACAAGCTTGCTAAGAAAGTCGGTTGCTATGTAGTTAAGGCTAAGAATAATGTTGACGGCCTCAGAGTA
>JAEWMT010000002.1 GCA_023393095.1 Bacillota bacterium | reverse complement strand
GGAGACTGCTTTCTCGAATATAAACAGGAAAGAAGTCAGTTAATGATTACCAATATTTCTAATATGGATACCCTGTTACTTTCAAGTTATGTATTAGGGCATACAACAGCAACAGCATTGGCTCCTTCCAATGGATTAGAATTCCGGTCGGCCAGAAACTCATTTCAGCCATATTGCTTAGTAGGTGTTAATAAAAAAAGTAAGAATAAGGATTTGGCAAATGATTTTATTAAGATTCTATTATCAGAAAAGGTGCAAAATAGAAATACAGATAAAGGTATTCCGCTTAATAAAAATGCACTTAATATGTGGGGAAATCTTAATATTAGATGGCAATTTATAAATGGAGATACTCGTGCTCCAGCTGCTCAAGCTTATGATCCAGAGACTGATTTTTCAGTTGAACAAGTATATCCTGTAAGTCCAATAGAATTAAGAAAATTGACTAAAATAATAGAGGAATTAAAAACTCCAGTACAGTATGATACAACAATTTTTCATATTATTTCCAAGGAGATCGGACCATTCTTTGAAGGTGAAAAATCAGCTGAGGACATCGCTTCGGTTATTATGAAAAAGATTGATACTTATAATAAAGAGTAACTATTGACTGTATAGTTGGGAAATGGATATACCAGCAATTAGTGAGAAGGACACTCTTGGAATAATAGAATGTCCATCCATCTATATCACAAAAAAGAATAAATCTGTAACCGTTTTACTTGGCTACAAACTTATGATACGAGGAGTAAAGGAAAGTGAAAAGAAGAAAGAGAAAGATAATAACTGCATATATGTTTTTATTACCTAGTTTATGCGGGGTAAGTATATTCGTCTTCATTCCTTTTATGGATGCAATCAGGCGTTCCTTTACTTCTCCTCTTGATAGTAAATTTGTCGGTATAGACAACTACAAAACAGTGATTGAAAATGAGGCCTTTCGATTAGCTGCAATGAATACCGGTAAGTTTTTACTAATCTGTATTCCTTTATTACTTATTCTATCTCTTTTGATTACATTATTTTTAAACAGCTTGAATAGGCATAGGGAGCTTATGAAAATGAGTTTCTTATTTCCAATGGCAATTCCTGTCGCATCCATTGTATTATTATGGAAGATATCTTTTCATAAAAATGGACTACTGAATGTCTTATTACATCATTTCGGAATATCAGCCATTGATTTTATGAATTCAGATTATTCATTTTATATTTTAGTATTTACATATTTATGGAAGAACATAGGGTATGATATGGTACTTTGGCTTTCTGGTTTATCGGGTATTCCCACCTCCTATTATGAAGCAGCGAAGATAGACGGAGCTGGAGCCTTCGCACGATTTGTTTATATTACCTTGCCGGGATTAATCCCTACCATATTTGTTACAACAGTATTATCCTTAATCAATTCCTTCAAGGTATTTCGCGAAGCATATTTAATCGCCGGTAATTATCCTCATGAGAGCATCTATATGCTTCAGCATATTTTTAACAATTGGTTTATGGGACTAGATATCCAAAAGGTGTGTGCCGGTGCTGTTTTGCTGGCTCTTGTAATGGCAATTATCATATTACTTTTAAATATTCTTAATACCGAAAGAGAGTAGGAGTGAGATGCAGTATAAGGTAATTACTTTAATAAAACAGATATTAATGATCGGTTGTATTGTACTACTATCTTTCTTTATGATACTTCCGATTTGGATGATGATATCAGGTTCTTTTATGGGCAGAGCTGAAATTACAGATAACATCGGTGCCATTTTTTCGAGCGGAGATAGCACAGTTAAATGGACCGTTATACCTTTATATCCTATGATAAAACCATATATAGAACTATTATTTGATACACCGGAATTTTTTCATGTGTTTTGGAATTCTTGTAGGCAGGTATTCCCTGTTATGCTCGGTTATTTGCTCATTGCTCTACCGGCGGCATGGGCTTTTGGAGCTTATGATTTTCCTTTCAAGCGTTTTTTGTTCTTGCTTTATACAATATTAATGATTATGCCTTTTCAGGTCACTATGGTCTCTAACTATTTGGTAATCAACCGACTGAATTTAATGGATTCGGATTGGGCTATTATATTACCGGCAGCATTTGCTACACTTCCTGTGTTCATTATAACAAAATTTATTGCGACAATTCCCAAAGCATTGTTTGAAGCTGCTGAAGTGGATGGCGCAGGAGAAATAAAAAAATTTCTTTTAATTGGAATTCCTATGGGAATGCCTGGGATATTGTCGGCTCTGGTGTTGGGTTTTCTAGAGGCATGGAATGCCATCGAACAACCGCTAATCTATATAAAGACGCAGTCAAAATGGCCATTATCACTTCAATTACCTAATATTACAGGTAGTAAAGCAGGTATATCACTGGCAGCATCCGTAATTACGGTGTTACCTGCACTTTTAATATTTTTAATCGGTCAAACCTATTTGGAACAGGGAATACAAGCATCCGGAATTAAGGAATAATTAATTATGTCTGTAATACAGGCAGATGGGAGATGAGATGTCGATAATAAATTTATTGAATTCTTCAAATAAGGATAATATATTACACAAAAAGAATGAAAATAGGGTACAGACGGTAGCGAAAAAGACTTTCTTTAGTTTGTTTCTACTTCTGATTTCCCTAACATTTCTCGCTAGAGCAACGCAGGCTCTAACGATTCCTACGGTTAAAGTAGAGGAGGCATCGGATGGAAGGTTAATCTATAATATTACAGGTGAGGGAGCGCTGGAATCAAAAACAGAAAAATTCTATGATTTACCGGAAGGAGTAAGAGTGGAAAGCATTCTGGTAAATGCAGGGGATTATATTAAAGAAGGAGATATCCTTCTTATATTAAATCGTGAAGATATTAAAAAATTAATTAAAGTAACAAAAAGAAAGCTGATTGAGATAGAAATTCAGATGGAACAGGTACATCTTGAAAATCTTAATAACAAATTAGCACAATTGCAGATGGAAGATCTTCAGCTCGATTATGATGAAATCAATGATGAATATAAAAAACTGGAACAGATTCAAAATAATAATGGGATAATGAAAGCAAAAGAAGATGGTAGAGTTGATGAGATTGGAATACAAAAAGGCGAAAAGATACCTAACCAGGCTGAAATCGCTATTGGTACAGCAGGCTTTAATCTACATGCTGAAATAGAAGAGGAATATGGCAAGTATCTTGATATAGGAGATGTACTTTTAGTATCTCGCATTGGGAAAAATGATAAATTTGAAGCTAATATAATTAATAAAAAGCAAGATAATAACAATTATGTGGAAGTAATAGCAGAATTACCGAAAGATCAAAAGTACACTACAGATACACTAACCTATTTTATTCAAAAGAATAGTAAGGACTATAAAAATTGTGTACCCGTAGCTGCACTACGTGAGGATACAAAAGGAACCTTTCTTTATATTCTAGAAGAATCGGATTCTTTATTTGGTAAAGAGCTTCATGCGAAACGGGTGGATGTAATAGTATTAAAAAAGGATTCGGTTAAAGCAGTAATAAAAGAAGGACGAGTATTGAAAGGAGACAGGATTATCATTAGTAGTGATAAAATGATAGGAGATAAGGATAAAGTCAGAATAGAAGATTGATAAGTTTCGATCCCTTAGGAAAACAATATGATCAAATCTATGTACAAACAGATGTTGTGATAGAAATGATATACATAATGCAATTCGTTTACTAATTCTATAAGCTTGATAATCATCGAAAGGTAACGAATGGAGGTATGCATGAATTTTATTAAAAAAGGACAAATACTTTGGCTTCTTGTGCTCTTTCTATTATGGGGAATGGCGATTCATTTTTCAGAATATGCAAAAAATAATGATGATAGGTTTCGTATCCACTATCAGGATAAGACTATCGTACAAAAAGATTTTATAACAGCTTTGAATTATGAAAAAATAAGATTAGGTTATGATATTCCTATTAGGTTAATCAATTATTATGAGAACGAATCTGTCACGACTTTGGATATGGATGAAGACGCAAGCGTTACGGTTACTGAAACCTATACGAATATGCTACAAGTAATGCCGTTTCCTTTAATCGCCGGAGAATTATTATCTTCCGGTGATATTGATGGATGTTTGATCGATAAAGAAAGTGCATTTCATTTATTCGGTACATCACAGGCTACCGGTAATAAAATACAATGGAAGGGAAGAAACTATATTGTTCGAGGAGTTACTGATACAAAAGAAAGACTGATGCTTGTTTATGAACCGAACACAAATCAGAAATATCAATATATCGAGATGATCAATAAAAGAGAGCAGACTGCCCCCGAACTTAATAATAAATTACATAAAAATTATGCTGAATATTTTCTTATGATGTATGATTTTGGTAAGCCCATATGTATCATAGACGGCTATAAAATTAGCACATTTATGAGCAATCTCTGTAAGCTCCCAGCGATCTTAATCCTATTATTATTTGTACTGATCAAATGTAGAAGGTGGTATTTTAGCTGGAAATCGAAATATTCTAATTTACCAAAAGAAGACAACTTATATTGGTTTAGGTATAAGCTAAGATCGTATGGATACTTACTTGCGATCGTCGTATATATAATCATAGGGGGTTTAAGTCTGCTATTGATATCAGGAATCCACCTTAGAATGATAAAAGAAGATTTTCCTAATGGATGGTCAAATATGAAATCCTATTGGTATGGTATTAATAATACCCTAGATAATATTCACCAATTAAATAATATTCGATTGTTTTTTCAGGAAAATGAATTAAGGAATCATATCTATTTATGTATTTTATGTATTGTAATCACATTGGTTATACTGATCTATTGCCTTTTAATAAGAAAGAGGAGTATTTGTTATTCTGAGCATTTTCATAAGTTTAATAAATTTTTGGAGATGATTTTTGCTAAGATAATCTTTTTGCAGGCTATTCTCATCATTCTTATTATTTTAATGTCCTATGTGATATTATACTGCTTCAATTATGATTTTCATGCTCCGGCATATTATCTCTATCTGCTTTCTTCCTATTTCGTACTAGAAGCAATTGAAAAAATAATATATAATCGGTTATCTTCTCGCTCTACGATTAAGGCATTATGATTATAAAACCATAAGAACCGTACATAACCTACATCAGTCAGGTATTATGACGTGTATGAGGGGAGCTGGTCAATGTTTTCTGGAAGCCTTGCATCCAGAAAACATGACCAGCTCCCCTTACATATGTCATAATACCTGACCTCTATAAGTAAACCCCGGTTCCGTACCTTCTCAAATATTATTTCTTATCCATAGCATCCATCTTCATCGCACGTACCTTTAACGATAATCCAAAAAGGTTAATGAAGCCCTCTGCATCATGATGATCATAAAGCTCACCGGTGGTGAAGGAAGCAATGCTTTCGTTATATAAAGAATAAGGAGAAGTAGTTCCCTGCTTAATGATATTACCTTTGTAAAGCTTAAATTTAACTTCACCGGTAACATATTCCTGAGTCACATCGATGAATGCTTGGTATGCTTCTCTTAAAGGAGTAAACCATTTTCCTTCATATACGATATCAGCGAAACGATTACCTACTTCTTTCTTTGCTGTCATAGTAGCACGGTCAAGGATTAGCTCCTCAAGCTGCATATGTGCTTCCATTAAGATGGTACCGCCGGGTGTTTCATATACGCCACGTGATTTCATTCCAACAACACGGTTTTCAACAATATCTACGATACCGATTCCATGCTTGCCGCCTAATACATTTAAATCCTTAATGATCTGTGTAGGGGACATTTTCTTGCCATTTAATGCGGTAGGAACACCTTTTTCAAAGGTTAAGCTGATGGTTTCACCTTCTTCAGGAGCTTTCTCGGGTGATACACCAAGAACTAATAGATGATCGTAGTTTGGTGCATTTTCCGGTAATTCAAGCTCTAGTCCCTCGTGACTGATGTGCCACAGGTTACGGTCACGGGAGTAACTGTTGTCAGCAGAGAAAGGAAGGTTAATTCCGTGTTTTGCACAATATTCAATTTCTTCTTCACGGGAGGACATAGTCCAGATTCTCCAGGGAGCGATGATTTTAAGATCAGGGGCAAGCGCTTTAATACCCAGCTCAAAACGAACCTGATCATTACCTTTTCCAGTTGCACCATGGCAAATAGCTGTAGCACCTTCTTTTCTTGCGATTTCCACAAGTCTTTTTGCAATAACCGGTCTTGCCATAGAGGTTCCTAATAAATATTTGTTTTCATATATCGCATTCGCCTTCACACAGGGAATTACATAATCGTCAACAAATTCCTCCACTACATCCTCAATATATAACTTTGTTGCACCGGAAAGCTTCGCTCTCTCTTCAAGACCATCCAGTTCACTGTCCTGGCCTACGTCGATACAGACACAAACCACCTCATAATCATAATTTTCCTTTAACCAGGGGATGATTGCGGTAGTATCAAGACCACCTGAATAAGCAAGAATAACCTTTTCTTTCATATTTTCCTCCATTCTGCCGTAATACATCGGCATATTCATGATATAGGGCAACGAATTTCAGGAATAATCCTTCCACTCTGCCTTTGCCACTAATTCATTATGTTCAATCTTTGCTTTGTATTTTGAAAATTAATACGAAATATTTCCATGTGATTAAATATACAACAAACTTTATTATTATGCAAGCGTAAATATGAATAAAAGTATAAAAATACATAAATCATCTTTTAGCATAATGCAATAATTCTATCCTGATATAGAATAAATTATGAAATATATGAAAAGACTTATGCAATTATTTCTTAATTAATTATAAATAAAAAAAGTTGCTATTTCAATATGGGAATATGAAAATATCATAATAAACACATCAGAAGAAGATAATAAATATGTTGGGATGGGATAAGGCTTTACATATCAATATATATGATTATAATTAGGGATAAAGTTGATATATTATGGAAAGGACAAAGTGTATGTATCAGATTATATTAGCCTCGGGATCACCGAGAAGAAGAGAAATCATGGAGATCATGGATATACCATATAAGGTAGTGACAGCAGATGTTGATGAGGTAACGAAGGAGAAAGAACCGTCCAAAATGGTTCAGGCTCTTGCGAATCTGAAGACGAATGAGGTCGCTTCCCTAACAGCAGCGAACACCGGTGATATCAGGGATATCATTATCATTGGCGCAGATACCATGGTGTTTTATCAAGAACATGCACTTGGTAAACCTAAGAATGAAGCAGAAGCTGCAAGAATGCTTGGCATGCTGTCAAACGATGTTCATGAGGTGTATACCGGAGTCAGCATATTGATCTATGACAGTGAGAGTAAGAAAGAGAGTATTTCCTTTGCCGTTTGTACAAAGGTATATGTACAGCCTTTATCAACACAGCAGATTATGGAATATATAGCAACCGGGGAACCTATGGATAAAGCAGGTGCTTATGGAATCCAAGGAAAATTCGGTATTTATATTAAGGAAATAGCAGGTGATTATTACAACATAGTTGGCTTTCCGATCGCACAGATTTATCAGGCACTACTTCATAAAGGAATTGATCTTAAAAAATTATAATAAGTATTGCATAAAATTTAGTTTGGATGTATAATTATGAATATTATTTTTTGGCAGAAATGAATAGATTATCTAAAATGGCGATTCTATTTGTTCTGTGGAGGTGAAGATTCATGATACGTCTTTTGACTGAAAATGATTATGATGAGGTTTATCAGCTTTGGAATGGAACACCTGGAATCGGACTTAGGAGTATGGACGATTCAAAGGAAAGTATTAAAAGATTCATAAAAAGAAATCCAACAACAAATTTTGTAGCTGTGGAGAATGATCAGATCGTTGGAACAGTCTTAGCCGGGCATGATGGCAGACGTGGTTATTTGTATCATGCCTGTGTGGAGGAAGGGCACAGACAGAGGTCCATCGGCAGGATGCTCATAGAACAGGTTATTCAGGCTATGAAGGCTGAGAATATCACAAAGATTGCCCTGGTCTGCTTTTTAAAGAATGATCTTGGCAATAAATTCTGGAGTTTACTGGGATGGACGAAGCGAGAGGATTTAGAATATTATAACTTAAGTATAGATGATAATAACAAATAAAATGTTAAAACTTCATAAATAAAAATAGAAGAAATAAATCATTGAGCTTATTGGAATGCAGCTCGTTGAACAGATGGAGGATTAGGAATATGGAGATAATAAATGGCGGAGTAACAGCAGCACAGGGCTTTAGCGCGGCGGGCGTATATGCTGGTATAAAGAAGAAGAAAAAAGACATGGCATTGGTATATTCTACAGTACCTGCGGTTCAGGCTGGAACCTTTACGACTAATATGGTGAAAGCAGCACCGGTAAAATGGGATATTAAGTTAACAAAGGAAAGTGAATTTATACAGGCAGTGGTTTTAAATAGCGGTGTTGCAAACGCATGTACCGGAGCGGAAGGTGATACTAATAATGAGAAAATGGCGAAAGCTGTTGCAGATGCAATGAACATTCCGGTAAATGCAGTTTATACTGCTTCCACAGGAGTTATCGGAAAGCAGTTGCCGATTGATATAATGACAGAGGGTGCGAAGCTACTTGCTACAGAGCTTGCAGATAATAGTGAAGCAGGTTTATCGGCGGCAGAAGCAATTATGACAACAGATACCTACTCCAAGGAATGCGCCGTAAGCTTTCTGGTGGATGGAAAAGAAGTAAAAATCGGCGGTATGTCAAAAGGTTCCGGAATGATTCATCCGAACATGGCTACGATGCTTTGTGTAGTGACAACGGATATTTCAATTAGCAAAGAGCTGCTTCAAGAAGCATTAAGCGCAGCTGTAAAAAAATCTTTTAATATGATCTCCGTTGATCGTGACACATCAACAAATGATTCCCTCTTATTACTGGCAAATGGTTTGGCTGGCAATAAGAAAATAACTGAGAAGAATGAAGAATTTGAAAATTTTTGCAAAGCATTAGATATGGTAACGACAACGCTCGCCAAGATGGTGGCGGCCGATGGTGAAGGTGCAACCAAATTATTTGAGATGCAGGTCGATGGAGCCGTTACCGAAGAAGATGCCATAATCATAAGTAAATCCATAATAACCTCCAATTTAGTGAAAACAGCAGTATTTGGTAACGATGCAAACTGGGGTCGAATCCTATGTGCTATGGGTTATTCCGGAGTTGAATTTGATCCTGACAAAGTTGATTTATCCATTGAAAGTACGGATGGAAAATTAAAGCTTGTAGAAAACGGAATGGCTACGGATTATAGTGAAGAAACGGCCACAAAGATACTTTCCGCAAAGGAAGTAAAAGCAATCGCCAACCTAAAAGCCGGAAGCGCATCAGCAACAGCCTGGGGCTGTGATCTTACATATGACTATGTAAAAATCAATGCCGATTACCGTTCATAATCTATTTCACAGTATAAAGCGTTTCCGCATCCCAAATAAAGAAAGGAATTATTATTCAATGGATAAAATGGATCAAGTATTGATGAAGGCCCAGACACTTATAGAGGCACTTCCGTACATACAAAAATTTAATAATAAGAAGGTGGTTGTAAAGTATGGCGGCAGTGCGATGCTTGATGAGAACCTTCAGCTGAATGTAATAAAAGATGTTGCACTTCTAAAACTTGTAGGCATGCAGCCTATCATTGTACATGGTGGCGGTAAGGAGATTACAAAATGGCTTGGACTACTTGGCCATGAATCAAAATTTATTGAGGGTCTTCGCTTTACCGATGAACAGACGATGGAAGTTGCTGAGATGGTGCTTGGAAAGGTTAATAAGAATCTTGTACAGCTGGTTGAAAAGCTTGGTGTAAAGGCAGCAGGAATCAGCGGTAAGGACGGAAGCACCTTTAAAGTTGAAAAGAGAACAGTAAATGGTCAGGATATTGGCTTTGTCGGAAATATCAAAGAGGTCAATACCGACTTGATCAATACCTTAATTGATAATAATTTTATACCAATTATTGCACCAATCGGTTTGGATGATGAATATCAGAATTATAATATTAATGCAGATGATGCAGCCTGTGCAGTCGCTACGGCGATTGGCGCAGAGAAGCTTGCATTTTTAACAGATATTGAAGGAGTGTATGCAGATCCAAAGGATAAGAGTAGTCTTATATCCGTTCTGACGCTGGATAAGGTTGACGAATTACTGGAGAGTGGTTTCATCGGAGGAGGCATGCTGCCAAAGTTAAAAAACTGTGTTGATGCTGTCAAAAATGGAGTAGCCAGAGTACATATTCTGGATGGAAGAATTGAACACTGCCTGCTACTTGAGTTTTTTACAAATAGAGGAATCGGAACAGCTATTATTGATAAAGCAAGAATATATGACAATGAAGCAAATACGGTTTCATAGCTACTATCATATTCGTTTCTTTCGATATAAATACAGAAGGAAAGAGAAATAGGTAAAATTATTTCCTAAAAGCTTAAAAAGAAATGGAGGGATACAAGATGATGAATTCATATATAGAAGAAGCAGAAAAGGTATTGATGAATACTTATAATCGATACAAAATAGTACTGGACCATGGCGAAGGTACTTATTTGTATGATACGGATGGCAAGAAGTATCTGGATTTTGCCTCGGGAATTGGTGTTTTTGCATTGGGTTATTGTAATAAGGAATATAATGACGGATTAAAGGCGCAGATTGATAAGGTGCTTCATATTTCAAATTTATTTTACAGTGTACCGAACGTTGAAGCTGCGAAAAAGCTGTTAAAGGCTAGCGGTATGGATAAGGTATTCTTTACTAGTAGCGGTACGGAAGCGATTGAAGGTGCTGTTAAGCTTGCAAGAAAATATTATTATAAGAAGTATAAGATAGCAAACAGTCAGATTATTTCTATGAATCAATCTTTCCATGGACGTAGTATGGGAGCACTAAGCATCACCGGGACAAAGAAATACCGCGATGCTTTTGAACCTTTGATCGGTGGCGTAGTATTTGCAGAGTTTAATAATCTGGAAAGTGTTAAGGAGTTAATTCAGGAAAATACCTGTGCAATTATAATAGAGACGGTACAGGGAGAGGGCGGACTTTATCCAGCGACCAGTGAATTTATCCAGGGCGTAAGGAAGCTATGTGATGAAAAAGATATCCTTTTGATACTGGATGAGATTCAATGTGGTATGGGACGTACTGGAACGATGTTTGCTTATGAGCAGTTCGGAGTAAAACCCGATATTGTGACTTGTGCAAAGGCACTGGGCTGTGGTGTTCCCGTCGGAGCATTTGCTGCGACAGATAAGGTCGCCTCTGCCTTTGAGCCTGGAGACCATGGAACTACTTACGGAGGAAATCCATTTGTAACTGCAGCCGTGAATCAGGTATTTAATCTCTTTGAAAGTGATAAAATACTCGATAATGTTAATGCTATTGCACCATATCTTGCAAAAAAGCTGGATGAATTGGTGCAAAAGTATGATTTTATTAAAGAACACCGTGGTATGGGCCTAATGCAGGGATTGGAATTTAATATTCCCGTTAAGGATATTATTCCAAAAGTGATGGAAAAGGGATTAATTCTTATCACTGCCGGAGCCAATGTAATACGTTTTCTTCCCCCATTAATTATTCAAAAGGAAGATGTGGATCAGATGATTGAAATATTTGATCAATGTTTAAGCGAATTATAATATATTATAATTATGAAATGTATTAAAGTTCAGCATGATCAATTCGTATTCGAGAATATCAATGTTGAAAATATATGGTTACAGAATGGGAGTTCGTTAATATTTGACGATACTCCCATTTGTTATGTATAAAAGGGTTAAAGGCCACCTGCTCCATTAAATTATGATATGCGATGGTATTTTATAAATAAAACAGAAAAAAAGTAATTTCATTTCACAAATTGAATAACCACAAAGAAAACAGGAAATGTTAAAAAGGATACGATAGAACATAAGAAAGGCTTGGTATATATCATGTGGGGTATCCTTATTGCTATTCTTTCTGGTGCATTAATGAGTACACAGGGTGTACTTAATACAGGTGTTACAAAACAGTCAGGGATCTGGGTAACTGCAAGTTTCGTTCAATTTACAGCTTTGATTGTCTGTCTTGGAGCTTGGATTGTAACCGGAAGGCAGGGGAATTTTGCATCCCTATTTAAGATTGACCATAAATATATGCTACTTGGCGGAACTCTAGGGGCCTTTATTACCTACACAGTAATCAAAAGCGTGGATACTCTTGGACCTGCGGTAGCAAATATGTTTATTATTACTGCTCAGCTGATTGTTGCATATTTAATCGAAGTATTTGGTCTGTGCGGATGTGAAAAGACACCTTTTGAATGGAAAAAAGTAGTAGGAATGGCAATGATTATTGCAGGCATTATTATTTTTAAATGGAATCGAGAAAATTGTATAGGATAATTTTAAATTATAGTTAGAATACCTATTGTAAATGATGTGCAGTTTATGTAAAATAAGATTGTCTTATTAAAAAAGTATAGAGGGTACTTTTAAGTTGTCTTTGAAACAAAGGAAGATGACAATGAATAAGAAATATATTAAGTTGGGAATTATCGGTGGTTTTATATTAGTCACCGGAATTAGTTATAGCTTGACCTTTGCTGGCTGTAGCACCAAAACAGCCCCTTCTACATCGTTATCAAATGCTGATAAGAAAGAGGTAGAAGACAAGCATCAGAGCGATAAAGACATAGAAAATAAGATTACCCCTGAAATTACGCCCGGGGGATTAATTATTAGTACAGCGAAAAAGCAGGTTATCGAGTCTAGGATCTATGTCCATATCTGCGGTGCAGTAAAAAAGCCCGGCGTTTATCAGGCTGACGCAGGTTCTAGAATTTATGACTTAATTAAGATGTCTGGCGGATTAAAGAAAAATGCGGCGGGTGATTATATCAATCAGGCCGAACAGGTGACAGATGGGCAGAGAATCTACATTCCAACCTTTCATGAAGTTAAAAGTACTACGCCGGAAGAATATGTACAGGAGAAACAAAATACGGTATCGCAAACAGAAGAAAAGAAATCGGGATTAATTAATATCAATACGGCAGAAGCCGAAGAATTAATGACTCTTCCGGGCATAGGTCAGGCAAAAGCAGATAGTATTATTGAGTACCGAACCCAGAATGGTAAGTTTAAATCGATTGAAGATCTGATGAATATAACAGGTATTAAGGAAGGAGTATACAACCGTATCTCTTCCTATGTCACAGTGAATTGAACGGATAAATAAAATTGGAGGTAAACATGGCAAAGAGAGTTCTTGTAGTTGATGATGAAAAGCTTATTGTAAAGGGAATCCGTTTCAGCCTTGAACAGGACGGTATAGAAGTGGATTGCGCCTATGACGGTGAGGAAGCCTTAGAGGCAGCAAAGCAAAAGGAATATGATGTTATTTTATTAGATGTTATGCTTCCGAAACTGACTGGTTTTGAAGTGTGCCAGCAGATCAGGGAATTTTCAACTATGCCTATTATTATGCTGACTGCTAAGGGTGACGATATGGATAAAATACTCGGACTGGAATATGGTGCAGATGATTATATTACAAAACCTTTCAATATTCTGGAGGTAAAAGCCAGAATAAAGGCAATTATGCGCCGCAGCAGTAAGAATTCTTCATCAAATAACGCAGATACCAAATCAGTTACCTTTGGAGAGATGAAGATTGATTGTGAGAACAGAAGAGTTTACATTAAAGGTAAAGAAATTAATCTAACAGCGAAGGAATTTGATTTACTTGAATTGCTTGTATTTAATCCAAACAAAGTATATAGCCGTGAGAATCTCCTTAATATTGTATGGGGCTATGACTATCCCGGAGATGTAAGAACAGTAGATGTCCACATCAGAAGACTTCGTGAAAAGATTGAAAGCAATCCAAGTGAGCCAAAATATATACATACAAAATGGGGTGTCGGATATTTTTTCCAGAATCAAGAGTAAAATAAGAGTATTAAACAGCATGAGGATGTACCTGCTGTTGATATTTATAATACTGGGTGTGGTTCCTCTTTCCTTCTTCTCGTATGTATTTTTAAATACCTTAGAAGAAAAGGAAATCGCCAACCGGGTAGCAAAAATACAGAATCAGGGAAATGTTTTATCAAATAAACTGAATACCTCGGGATATCTGACTACGGGTGAAGGCGATGAGATAGACAGAGAAGTCACCAGGCTCGCCGATATTTATGAGGGCAGAATTATAATTGTAAATAATAATCTAAAGGTAATGAAGGATACCTATTCTCTGGAAGAAGGGAAATATTTAATTTCGGAGGATGTAATCCGTTGCATGAATGGAAACGCTAATGCACCGGTAAATAATAAGAAAACGCATTATTTACGATTAACCTATCCTATTACTCATAATGAATCGAAAGATATTGTGGGTGTTATTGTCATGAACTTTTCTACTAAGGATATACAGATCATCCGCGCAAGTATGCAAAGAATTATTGTAATTTATGCAGTAACTCTGATCATTCTTATTGTGGTTTTTTCAGTTTATTTTTCTGGTATACTCACGAAGCCGCTGACAAGTGTAGTGAATTTCATTGACAGAATGACGGATGGCTATAATATGGATGATGGGATTTCCATTAAGGGCTATAATGAAATCGAAAAAATATCGGATTCCTTTAATCACATGATTGGACGTATGCAAAAACTAGAGAATTCAAGACAAGAATTTGTATCCAATGTATCCCATGAGCTTAAGACACCGATTACTTCAATCAAGGTTCTGGCAGATTCCCTGTTAATGCAGGAGGATACGCCTGTAGAGTTGTACCGTGAGTTTCTGGTAGACATTACGGATGAGATTGAACGAGAGAATAAAATTATCAATGATTTGCTGTCTTTAGTTAAGCTTGATAAAACGGCCGGAGACATGAATATTGCCGCCATTAACATTAACGAATCACTGGAACAAATATTAAAGCGTCTTTCTCCGATTGCTAAGAAACGTAATATTGAAATCATTTATGAAAGTTTTCGTCCGGTTATTGCTGAAGTGGATGAGGTGAAATTATCCCTGGCAATCTCAAACCTGATAGAAAATGCTATCAAATATAATATGGAAGATGGTTGGATCAGGGTATCCCTAAATGCGGATCATAAGTACTTCTTTATCAAGGTTTCGGATTCAGGTATTGGAATTCCGGAAGATGCTCAGGACTTCATTTTTGAAAGATTTTACAGGGTAGATAAAGCAAGATCTCGTGAGACGGGCGGAACTGGTCTGGGACTGGCAATTACTAAAAATGTCATTCAAATGCATCACGGAGCAATTAAGGTATATAGTAAGGAAGGCGAGGGTTCAACTTTCAACGTAAGAATTCCGCTGAACTATATCGCTTAACCTTAAGGTTGGAATGGAAGGAAAGTATGAAAAGGATAACTGCGATAAGCTTAATTCTTATATTCTCTATATTTCTTGGAGCGTGTAATAAGGATAATAAAGAAAACCCGGATGATAAGACGGTCGATATTTATTACGTAGATTCAAAAACGTCCGGTCTTGTTAGTGAAAGCTATCAGCTGATCGGAACTAATGTTAATGATCAGATTAATGAATTACTGTATATGCTTCAAAAAACACCGAAAAATGCTGTTTATAGAAGTGCTTTACCTGTGAGTAAGAAGCAGGATGTAAAATTCAGTTTTGATAATACGGGTTGCTTGATTATTGATTTTACCTCAGCTTTTAATGAACTTTCGGGTACGGATAATATTTTATGCCGTGCGGCAGTTGTAAAAACATTAACTCAACTTAATAATGTAGAATATATCCAGTTTAGCGTGGAGGGTCAACCTCTCCAGGATTCGGAGGGTGCAGTCAGACCATTGACTGACGAGGATTTTGTAACAAATACGGAGGCTGAAACAAGTTATAAGGCAAAACTGTACTATGCTAATAAAGCGGGAAATAAACTGCTTGAGAATATTACCACGATAAATTATACCGGTGCTGTACCCATTGAAGAAATAGTTATTAAACAGCTGATTAAGGGACCAACAAAGGCGGGACTTTACCGTACAATACCTGAGGGTACACAGCTTCTTAATATTTCGAAAGCTGATGGTATCTGTACAGTAGATTTTAATGATAGATTTTTTGACAAGATACCAAATGTTAATGAGAATATTGTGATTTATTCGATTGTTAATTCATTGGTAGAACTTCCTAATATTCACAAAGTACAATTCACAATAAACGGCAAGATCGTAAAAACCTATTGGCAAGAGGTTAAACTGGATAAAACGCTTGAAGCGAATCTAAATCTGATTAAAAATCCAAGTTAAATAATAGGATAGTATTATCAATATGGGTCTTAAACTATCTAGTAAAATATGAAATGGGGGATGCATGTGATTAAGCGTCCGCTGGTTTTGATACTATGCACATATCTATCCGGCATGTATCTGGCATGGCAGGGGCTTCCTGTAATGGTAACAATCATACTGATCCTGTTATACTGTCCATTTCTCTATCTTTTCATGTATAGGATAAATAATAAGTTCATCTCTAGGCGTGATAAATTCCTTTGGTGCCTGCCCGTGCTTCTTTTTCTTGGCTTTTGTTCACTAAAGGATCAGCTTACAGCTCCGAAGCTTTATGAGGCCTTTGATCAGGAAACGGACGGAGAACTAACAGGAAGTATTTCCATGATTGTAAAAAAGCAGTGGGGCAAAGCCCTTTATGTTAAAAATAATACGGTCACCTTACCGGGAGGGGATTGTTATATCTGTGAAAATTCAATAATCTATTGTTATGATAGTCAAAATGGTAAAGAAATCCAGGATAAATCACTTACACAAAATTTTTTAGTTGGTAATCAGATTACCGTCCGAGGTACTATTAAAAAATTCTCAGAGGCCAGAAATCCGGGCCAATTCAATGAAAAACTCTATTATCAGATAGAAAATATTGATTTTAAGATGACAGCCGAACATATTACGATAACGGATGCAGGTTATTCGAAATTCCATGCCTGTCTAGAAGGATTGAAAAGCAAATTACTTACTACCTATGAAAGTATTCTGCCTGATAAGGAATCCGGTACTGTAATTGCCATGCTACTGGGTGAAAAATATCTGCTTGATGAAGAAATTAAGCAGTTGTATCAGATCAATGGCATTTCCCATGTGCTAGCTATCTCAGGACTTCATATCTCGCTGATTGGGATGTTTATCTTTTATCTACTGAAAAAGCTAAAAATTCCAGTAGTCTTAGCAACCTTCGCTTCCATCTTTTTTATCTATAGCTATGGCGTACTGACAAATTTCGGTGTATCTACCAACAGGGCAGTTGTTATGATGGTAGTAATGCTGTTATCGGGATTAATAGGAAAGACCTATGACATGCTCTCATCGCTGTCACTCAGCGCATTGATTATTCTCCTGCAAAATCCGTTACAACTTCTAAGTGCAGGCTTTCTGCTTTCCTTTGGTGCAGTTCTTGGAATCGCAGTCATTTATCCATGCCTGAATAAACTGTATTCCACTGAAAATAAACTAATCAACACTCTTTATAGCAGTCTGTTCATTAGTATAAGCGCTCAGATCGCTACAACTCCATTTATCCTATACTTCTTTTTTCAATTCCCAACCTATAGTATTCTGATTAATCTAATGATTCTTCCTTTTGTAACCGTTCTAACTCTGTCCTCCATATTAGCAGGTGTTGCAGGAGCAGTTATATGGCCTTTGGGAATATTTTTGATTGGGGGAACAAATTATATACTGAAATTCTATGAATGGGCCTGCTGGATGGGCAGCCGCCTTCCCGCTAATCTGATCACTGTTGGAAAACCCGTGCTATGGAAAATAATAGTCTATACTTTACTGATACTTTTATTTGTAGGGATTGCAAGAAAATATGAAAAGAAGCTGTCGGTGCTATTATTAGCGGCTGCTTCATTGATCTTATTGTTGCCCGAAAGAAATACCGGTCTTGAGATAACAATTCTCGATGTAGGTCAGGGTGATGCAATTTATATGGAAAGCAAAAGCCAAACAACTTACCTGATTGATGGTGGCAGTACGGATATAAAACAGTTAGGTACGAATAGGATACAACCATTTTTGCTGTCACAGGGAACTGACAGAATTGATTATGCAATCATAACCCATTCTGATAATGATCACATATGCGGTCTTATGGAACTAATAGAGAAAGGTAATATTAGGATTAAAAATCTTGTACTTCCGGGGATTAGAGATAAGGATGAGGCCTATCTAAAATTGGAGTCTCTTGCAAAGGATAAGAATATTACAATACGTTATATCAATACTGGTGATTACATAAAGGATGGTGCTGTAAAGATACTATGCCTCCATCCATCCATTACTTATGAACCCAGTTCGACTAACTCTTATTCTACGGTGTTAAGCGTATCCTATGGTGATTTTGATATGCTGTTAACAGGAGATCTGCAGCAGGATGGGGAAAAATCGGTGGAGGAACTTCTACTAAATAAAGATATCTGGGATAAATATTTTGGTGATAAAGACTCTGATATCACACCAGTAACTGATTATGACGTCCTTAAGGTGGCTCATCATGGGTCGAAAAGTTCTACTTATATGGATTTTCTTCAATTAATCAGACCGGAGATTTCCCTGATCTCCTGTGGAAAGGATAATTATTACGGACATCCTAATAAGGAACTTTTATCAAGACTGGAAGCTGTGAAGAGCAATATACGGATTACCTATGATACGGGAGCAATAACGATAAAGACAGATGGAAAGAGAATGAGGGTAAGTGAAATTTTTGGTGATTAATTCTTCTTTTATAGTTAAGCAAAGTGGTGATAAACATTACTTATATATTATTTACTAATTTGGGAACATTTATAATTATAGATGGAAGTATATCAGTATACTGATGGTGAAATCACCACATATGGAGGTTAAGATGTCGGACAGCAGGCGTGGATTTGTTCCTTCCGATGAAAAAGAATTTAATAAGGAAGGTCTGGTTCTTTTAAGAAAGGCACAGAATGATATTCTGTATCTTTGGGAACAGGGTTACCCGATAAAAAATGCTTCAACCTTTGTGGGAAACCATTATATGCTTTCGGAACGGCAGAGAATGGCAGTTGTCCGAGCTACGGCTGAAAATAACATTCTGGCACTAAGACTTAATAAACAATTATCGAGAGCTACTCTCGGAAGGAAGGTTTTTATAGATGGTCTGAATATAATCATAACTCTGGAGGTTGCTTTATCGGAGGGAACGTTGATACGTTGTATGGACAGTACAATACGTGATCTCGCAGGATTAAGGGGAACTTACCGTCTGATTGAAGAGACGGACGAGGCAATCACACTGATTGGTGAGAAACTATCTGAACTTAATTTAGAGGAAGCTGTGTTCTACCTGGACTCTCCAGTTTCCAATACGGGAAGGCTGAAGCAAAGAATTCAAGAGCTGCTAAAGACATATCCTTATCGGGTAGATGTGGAACTAGTCAACAATGCAGATGTTATTCTGGAGAAGCTGGACAATGTCATAACTGGAGATGCAATTATTTTGAATCAATGTCAAAGCTGGTATAACCTTGTGGCAGAAATTATTAAGGAAAAATTTCAAGAAATAGAATGTGTTGATCTTTGCAGATTTCAAAACAACTAATTAAGAATAGTTTAATATTTTACCTATCTCTTCTGTACAGAAGAGAGGTAATGATTTTTATTATTATACTGTTTTGAAATATTCATTTAACCTTTTTGCTAATCATGTGAATTGTCTGATTTCGTGTTGTTTTTATTTTTTAATTATGTTATAATTTCAAAAATTTTTAAAAATTGATCTGCTTAATTATAAGAAAATTGGAAGAGTGAAAGAAATATTGATTTCACTTGGAAAGAACCCGCGAGTAGCTTCTTTCATCACATTTTGTGATGGTACCAAGCATCATAAAGGAGGTTAAATATGAAATACTATGCAATTGATGCATTTACAGAGGAACATTTTCACGGTAATCCGGCAGGTGTATGTATCATGGAGGAATGGACATCCGATGAAATCATGCAAAAAATTGCCTTTGAGAATAATCTAGCTGAGACTGCTTTTCTTGTGAAAAAGAATGATCATTATGATCTGCGCTGGTTTACTCCGGAGGTGGAAATTGACCTGTGTGGTCACGCAACCCTGGGAAGCGCATATGTATTAATGAATTATTTTGATAAAGATTTGAAGAAAATTGCCTTTCATACCATGAGCGGTGTACTTACAGTAACTAGGGAGGAGGATTATTATACGATGAATTTTCCCTCAAGAAAGCCTGTACCATGCGCATTGCCGGATATTTTGGAAAAGGCTTTAGGTACCAAGGTGCTAGAGACATTTATTGCAAGGGATTTGCTGGTTGTATTAAAGGATGAAGATACGCTAAGGGAGCTTAACCCGAATTTTACTCTGCTTAAGCAGATAACGAATGTCTTTGGGTTTATTGTTACTACCAAGGGTAGGGACTGTGATTTCGTATCTAGATTCTTTGCTCCGAATGCGGGTATTTTGGAAGACCCGGTCACCGGCTCCTCACATACAACGTTAATTCCTTTTTGGAGTGAAAGATTGGATAAAATAAAAATGACTGCAAAACAGCTATCGAAAAGAGGTGGAACTCTTTATTGTAAGGATATTGGAGATAGAGTTGAAATCAGCGGTAAAGCGGTAACACATATGATCGGAGAAATCATATTATAATTAAAAATATATCGTGTATACATAAAGGGATAGGATATGAGACAAAGGTTTCGATGTCCTATCTTTTTCTTTACAAATAGGATTATTCGCCTATAATTATATATGTGCTTAATAGGAGTGAATCATGTTTTGATAATAAGAACAGTGAATCGAGAACGATTTATCTTTCATCAGGCTTTGAACTAATAAAGAAATGTAATTAAGGAGGATAACCTATGTATTTAGATCAGTTATTAGAGCAATTTGAATATACATGTTTACAAGGGGAGATACATATTCCGGTCACAGAATTGGTATATGATTCAAGAAAGGTAGTAAAGGATTCTGTCTTTGTCTGTATCGTAGGGGCGGTGACAGATGGACACAACTATATCAAGGAAGTTGTAGAAAAAGGCGCCGGAGTAATCATAGTACAAAAGGATGGTGATTTCCCGGAAGGCGTAACGGTAATTCACACAGACGATACCCGATTGGCATTAGCATGTATGTCAGCCGCTTATTTTGGACATCCGGCAAGAAAGCTGATTACAGTTGGTGTTACCGGAACCAAAGGGAAAACGACTACTACCTATATGATTAAATCAATCCTGGAGAATACAGGTAAGAAGGTGGGGTTAATCGGAACGATTGAATCGATTATCGGAGATAAGGTGATTCCCTCCAATAATACAACACCGGAATCTTATATCATACAAAAATATTTTGCCGAGATGGTGGAGGCCGGCTGTGAATATGTTATCATGGAAGCTTCTTCTCAAGGGTTGATGCTAAACCGCCTAGCGGGCTTTACCTTTGATTATGGTATCTTTACCAACCTTGAACCCGATCATATCGGAGGAGCGGAGCATAAGGATTTTGAGGATTACCTTCGTTGTAAGAGTAAGCTCTTTCGACAGTGTAAGATAGGGTTAATTAATACAGATGATTCCCATGCCGAAGAAATTTTGCAGGGACATACCTGTAGCATAGAGACCTTTGGATTTAGTGAACAGGCTGATATCAGGGCAACCGATATCAAATTAGTGAACCGTCCCGGATATATTGGGATATCCTATCATATAGACGGACTGATGAACTTTGATGTTGATATGAATGTTCCGGGTAAATTTAATGTATATAATTCTCTTTGTGCAATTGCACTTTGCAGGCATTTTGGTGTCAGTACAGAGGAAATAATACAGGCACTGAATAAGGTCAATGTAAAAGGACGTGTAGAACTGGTTCCGGTATCGGATAGATTTACATTAATGATTGATTATGCACACAACGCAATGAGTCTTCGAAGCCTACTGACCACTTTAAAAGAATACAATCCAAAACGCCTGGTATGCCTGTTTGGCTGCGGGGGTAACCGATCAATAGATAGAAGATTTGAGATGGGTGAGGTATCCTCAAACCTTGCAGATCTTACTGTTGTAACTTCCGATAATCCAAGAAATGAGGAACCGAAGAATATTATCAATGATATCATCGTAGGTGTGAAAAAAGGACCTGGCAAATACGTAGAGATTGACGACCGTAAGGAAGCAATCCGTTACTGCATTGAGAATGCCAAGGAAGGCGATGTCATAGTTCTCGCCGGAAAAGGTCATGAAGATTATCAGGAAATAAAGGGTGTTAAGCACCATATGGATGAACGGGAATTAATTGCTGACATACTAGCTGGAAGATAAACGGCATTAGAGGTTTGGTGTCGTAAGTCATCTATAAGGTAAAACAGAGGCTGTCGCAAAATAACCTTCAGTGATATAAGGTACTCCGCATAATCCCCTTAATGCACTGTTTGGAAGGCATGTTATCGATTTTGTATGTTATATACGAAGATTTATGTACGGATATGGCATACAAAATCGAATATATGTCTTCCAACCTATGTGTGGAGATTATGCGGTGTCCCTTATATCATATATGCTTAAAATGCGACAGCACCTTCATTACCTAAATCAGCCTTATGACACCCAAACCCTGTTAGTAATTTTCGAAAGGAGGCTATCATGTCTTATCAAACTTATGCTGATATCATTATTGATATCTCCCATGAAAATCTGGACAAGACATATCAATATGCTATTCCTGAAGAATTGGTAGAAACGGCTGTGATTGGAGCACTGGTTGTAGTACCTTTCGGGAAAGGCAACCGTAGGATTAATGGATATATCGTAGGTATCAATACAGAGCCTAAGATTGAAAGGGAATTGATTAAACCAATTACAGAGGTTGTAAAAGGTGCCCAGGTGATAGAGAGTCATCTAATTTACCTTGCATATTGGATCAAGGAAACCTTTGGTGGCACCATGAATGATTCGCTTAAAACAGTGATTCCTGTAAAAAAAGCAGTGAAAATCAAGGAACAAAGAAGCATCCAGTTAATCATAGAACCGGAACAGGCAAATCAATTATTTTATGAATATCAAAGAAAGAATAACAAAGCAAAGCTTCGTCTTTTAGAAGTGCTGATGAAGAATAAGATTATTGATTATGAAATTGCGGTCGGGAAGTTGAAAATTCCTCGATCCACCCTGCAGGGAATGGAAAAGCAGGGTATAATGAAAATTATTTCAGAGCAGCTTTACCGTAACCCAATTAATTACGGTGAAAAACAGCACGAAAAAGTAAAGTTGAATGAAGAACAGCAATTTATTTCGGATAATTTTATAAAAGAATACGAGGAAGGAATTCGGGGTACTTATCTAATACATGGAATAACCGGGAGCGGAAAGACCGAGGTTTATATGGAAATCATTTCTTCGGTCATTGACAGTGGAAAGCAGGTAATCCTACTGATTCCAGAGATTGCACTAACATATCAAACGGTTTTGCGCTTTTATAAAAGGTTTGGGGATCGTATTTCGATTATGAATTCGAAAATGTCTCAAGGTGAGCGCTACGATCAAAGTCTACGTGCGAAAAATGGTGAGATAGATATCATCATTGGACCCAGATCTGCTTTATTTACACCCTTTCAGAATCTGGGGCTGATTATTATAGATGAGGAACATGAGGGCAGCTATAAGAGTGAAACTTCACCGAGATATCATGCGGTATTGGTTGCAGAAAAACGTGCAGAACTAACGGATTCATCACTGATTCTCGGATCGGCTACGCCTTCCTTAGAAACCTTTGAACGAGCAAAGCGTGGGGATATCAAACTTTACTCTCTGACAAGAAGAGCCAAGGAGGCAGAACTGCCAAGCGTATGGATTGTTGATCTTAGGGAAGAATTAAAAAACAGAAATAAATCAATTTTTAGCGGTAAACTGAAGGAATTAATTACAGATAGATTAAAGAAAAAGGAACAGATCATGCTTTTTCTTAACCGTAGAGGCTATGCAGGCTTTGTATCCTGTAGGAGCTGTGGTTATGTATTAAAATGCCTGCATTGTGATGTATCGCTAACTTCCCATAACAATGGCACATTAGTCTGTCATTATTGCGGTTATGAACAAGAACAGCCATCCATCTGTCCGGAATGTGGATCAAAATATATAGCGGCCTTTGGTACGGGAACACAGAAAGTGGAAGAGCTTGTTAAGAAGGAATTTCCCGGAGCAAGGGTTCTTCGTATGGATACGGATACGACGAAAAATAAAGAAGGTCATGCGAAGATACTTGCTGCATTTTCGAAGCATCAGGCAGATATTCTGGTTGGAACTCAGATGATTGTAAAAGGGCATGATTTTCCTAAGGTTACGTTGGTTGGTATTATAGCAGCAGATCTATCCTTATATACAGGGGATTTTAGAGCAAGTGAAAGAACCTTTCAGCTTCTTTGCCAGGCGGCAGGAAGAGCCGGAAGAGATACACTTCCCGGTGAAGTTGTAATCCAGACCTATCACCCGGAGCATTACAGTATTATTACAGCTGCACAGGGAAATTATGAAGCCTTCTTTGAACAGGAATTTATGTATCGCAAGCTGATGCATTATCCCCCTGTCTCACATATTCTATTGATTTTAATTACTTCTAAAAAAGAGACAGAAGCCGACAGCTCAGCCCTTCATCTGGGAGAAGCAGTCGGTCATTTTCTACAGCAAGAGAATATAGAGGCAGAGGTGATCGGACCGGCTCCTGCGGTAATATCCAAAGCAAATGATATTTTTCGCAGGGTAATTTATGTGAAACACAATGAATATACTATTTTGATTGGATTGAAGAATTATCTGGAGGGATATTATAAATATTCGGAGTATTTTTCTGGATGTAATTTACAATTTGATTTTGATCCGATGAACAGTTATTAGTTTATCTGTATGCTTGAATTTTAAATTAAAAACATGATTTTGGTATCATTCATTAGAATTATGATGCCAAAACCAAAATAATAGAAAATATGAAAAATATTGGAGATAAACTTACCAGCAAAGGAAGAATTTATGCTTTGTTTGTGGATTCTTAAGATACTTTTAAGATATTTTGTTGAAAAACGGAAGGCCTTTATGCTATGATAAAGTGTCTAATTGTTATAGTACAGTCTAAGATGACGCGAGGTGTTTTGTGTGATTGAAGTGAAGCAAAAATACAGAAAACCTGAGACATACATTCGTGAAAGTATGCGTACTGCATAATTTCTGTACATCATTTGTTACGGTTAAGTCAAAAGCTAAACGGTAATGATTAATTGGAAGAGAGGAATATTATTATGGCAATCAGAAATATTAGAGAAATAGGAGATAATGTACTTGGCAAGGTAAGTAAGGAAATTACTGTGGTGGATAAAAAATTAAATATACTTATCGAGGATATGCTAGATACATTATATGAGGCGAATGGAGTGGGTCTTGCAGCCCCTCAGGTAGGAATACTGAAACGCCTAGTAGTTATTGATGTGTCGGAAGAGGGAAATGAGCCAATTATATTAATAAATCCGGTTATCATAGAAACTGACGGCGAACAGACCGGTGATGAAGCTTGCCTTAGTGTTCCGGGTAAAGTTGGTACGGTTACACGTCCGGATTATGTGAAAGTGAAAGCATTCAATAGAAAGATGGAAGAATTTACGGTAGATGGAACAGGGTTACTTGCAAGAGCATTCTGCCATGAAATAGATCATCTTGACGGTGTTCTTTATGTCGACAGAAAGATTGGCGATCTTCGTAATACATTTTCGGAAGATGAGGAACAATAAAAACAGGAAGGAATGATGCGGATGAGAGCTTTGTTCATGGGTACACCGGATTTTGCGGCAACCGTTTTAGAGAAAATCATTCAGGAAGGTCATGAGATAATCGGAGTAGTAACTCAACCGGATAAACAAAAAGGAAGAGGACATGAGGTAAGTTTTTCTCAGGTGAAGGAGTTGGCATTAAAGCATGGTCTTACTATTTACCAGCCTGTGAAGGTAAAGGATGAGGAATTTTTAAAAACAATAGAAAACCAAAAGCCAGAGATTATCCTTGTTGCAGCATTTGGTCAGATACTACCAAAAAAACTACTTGATATTCCTCAAAATGGATGTATTAATGTTCACGCCTCACTTCTTCCAAAATACCGCGGTGCAGCCCCAATCCAATATTCTATTATCGATGGGGAGAAAGAAACCGGAGTTACCATAATGCATATGGATGTCGGCCTAGATACCGGAGATATCATCATGCAAAAAGCGATTGCTATCGCCAAAGATGAAACTGGTGGAAGCTTGTTTGACAAACTGGCAGACCTTGGCGGAGAACTCTTGATTGAGGCTATGCGACAGATTGAGGATGGAACAGCAAATAGAATTCCTCAGGAGCATGAGAAAGCTACTTATGTTAAAGTAATTGATAAGCAAATGGGCAGGATTGATTTTAACCAGCCGGCAGTTAAGCTGGAAAGGCTGATCAGAGGCTTAAACCCATGGCCGAGTGCTTTTACAAGACTTGATGATAAGAATCTTAAGTTGTGGAAGACTGAAGTAGAATCCGATACTTCCATAAAAGAACATGGAGTTGATAATCCGAAACAGGATATAGATAGAGAAACCATAGGAACCGATAAAACTGCGGTACCTGGTGAAGTAATACAAGTGAATAATGATTCAATATCCGTTATGACAGGGGAAGGAATCTTGGTAATTAAGGAATTACAGCTGGAAGGTAAGAAACGAATGACAGCTGATGCATTTCTAAGAGGTTATCCGATACCTGTCGGTACAAAGCTGGGATAGTATCAAAGTTATTAGGATGTTTCTTATATCTATTACGTTTCTATTTCAATTATTCTTACTTGATAAAAATGAATGAATAGAATAAAGAAGAGTTTTTAATATTTACTAGGTAATAAAATGTAGAAAATATAAAAAGATAATAGATAAAAAGTTTTACTTGTTGTTTTGTATAATTATAGACAATTACAAAGACTATATAGTTTCATAATTACCTATTGCATAATTAGAAAGAGGTGTTTCTATGGGATATGGATATTATGGGTATCATCTGGATCCAACCTATATTTTAGTAATCATTGGTATTGTTCTATGCTTGGTAGCTTCTGCAAGAGTAAGAACAACCTTTTCAAAATATTCAAAAATCAGAAGCATATCTGGATACACAGGTGCACAGGCTGCAGAGCGTTTACTGCAGGAAGCAGGAATTTATGATGTGCGTATTGAGAGAATCCCCGGAAATCTGAGTGATCATTATGATCCTAGAAGTAAGACACTTCGACTTTCCGATCCCGTATACGATCAATCATCAATTGCAGCAATCGGTGTTGCAGCCCATGAATGTGGACATGCCATTCAACATCAGAATTCTTATATTCCGCTGAAGATCCGCGGAGCTTTGGTTCCGGTAGCTAATCTGGGTTCCATGGCTGCCTGGCCCATTATTATACTTGGTATTTTTATGGGACAGAACTGGTTTCTGATTAATTTGGGAATTATTCTATTTACTGTGGCTGTTTTATTTCAGGTGGTCACCCTTCCGGTGGAGTTTAATGCTTCTAGAAGAGCAATTACTAAATTGGGGGAAACAGGTATCTTATATCAGGATGAACTAAGACAGTCTAAGAAGGTCTTGGATGCGGCGGCACTTACCTATGTTGCGGCAGCAGCAGCATCGATATTACAGCTGTTAAGACTACTTATTCTATTTGGTGGAGGAAGAAACCGTGACTGATAAAGCAAATGCAAGAGAAATTGTTCTTGATATGCTAATAGAGGTGCTGGAAGGAGATAAATACAGTCATACTGTTTTAAAAACTACGCTGAGGAATCATCAGCAGATGGAAAAACAGGAACGTGCATTTATCTCCAGAATTTTCACAGGTACCATTAAGATATATCTAAAACTGGATTATATTATTAACCAGTTTTCCTCGCTACCGGTACAGAAGATGAAACCATTGATAAGAAATCTGCTTCGAATGAGCGTATATCAGATTGTATATATGGATCAGGTTCCGGTATCAGCAGTATGCAACGAAGCAGTGAAGCTGGCCAAAAAACGGGGCTTCACCAAATTGTCCGGATTTGTTAACGGAGTTTTGCGTAATATTTCCAGAGAATATAATGAGATTAGCTATCCTGACCGGCTAAAAGAACCGAAAACATATCTTGAAATCACTTATTCGGTTCCGGAATGGCTGGTTGTTTTACTTTTAAATCAATATGATTTTGAAACGGTAGAGAAGATGTTCGAGGCTTCCCTAAAGGAGAAAGAGGTTACCATTAGGTGCAACCGTCGTAAGCTTGCACCTGAGAAACTTAAAGCTATGCTTGAAAATGAAGGAGTAACCGTTACAGAAAACGATTATTTAAACTATGCATTTAAAATCAACGATTTTAATTATATCGAAAGCCTAGATGCATTTGGGCAGGGATGCTTTGCGGTTCAGGATGTCAGCTCCATGCTGGTTTGTGAGGCAGCAGGTATCGGAGAAAATGATTTCGTAGTGGATGTCTGTGCAGCACCAGGTGGAAAAGCCCTTCATGCCGCAGAAAAAGCAAAATGTGTATCGGCAAGGGACATTACCGATTATAAGATTAGATTAATCGATGAAAATAGTCATCGGATGGGATTTACCAATGTGAAAACAAAGGTGTGGGATGCGGCAAAACCGGATGAAGAGCTAATCGGTCAGGTTGACATTGTAATCGCGGATCTTCCTTGTAGCGGATTGGGTGTAATTGGTAAAAAACCTGACATTAAATACAAGCTGACACAAAATCAACATAAAGAATTGGTAGAATTACAAAGAAAAATATTAAGTACGGTGCAAAGCTATGTAAAAAAGGGCGGAATACTGATTTACAGCACTTGTACAGTAAACCGTGAGGAAAATAAGGAAAACCGTGACTGGTTTTTAGATAATTATGATTTTAAGGCTGATAGTCTAGAGCCTCTTATTCCAAAGAAGCTTTGGGGTGGTACAGCAAAGGAGGGGTATCTGCAATTGCTACAGGGTATCCACAATACCGATGGCTTTTTTTTAGCAAGATTTAAAAAGGTATAGGTAAAAGATGCTTGCAGATGTTCACATACATCTCATATAAAATATGTTAAAATAAATTAGGAACAGGAAATGATAATGGAAAATTTGGATATAAAATCCTTATATCAGGAAGAGCTTGCAGCGGAAATGAAAACCTTTGGATTACCAGCTTTTCGGGCAAAGCAGATTTATGAATGGCTTCATGTAAAACTTGTAACCAGCTATGAAGAGATGACGAATCTGCCTAAAGACTTACGGGAAACCCTAAAGGATAAATACCCGATTGCTGCGTTACAGGAGGTAGATTCACTCCATTCCCAGGCGGATGGAACCGTGAAATATTTATTTCGTCTAATAGATGACAGGGTGATTGAAAGTGTACTTATGAGATATCATCATGGCAACAGTGTCTGTATCTCTTCGCAGGTGGGTTGCAGGATGGGGTGCAAGTTCTGCGCTTCTACGATTGGTGGCAGGGAGCGTGATCTTCTTCCTTCAGAGATGCTAGATCAGGTCTATCGGATTCAAGCTCTATCGGGGGAAAGAGTTTCCAATATTGTCATTATGGGAACGGGAGAGCCTTTCGATAACTATGATAATGTAATTCGGTTTCTCAGGCTGATTACTGATGATAAGGGATTGAACATTAGCGTAAGGAATATTACGATATCCACCTGTGGAATACCCGATAAGATAAGAGCCTTTGCAGAGGAGGGGTTACCGGTTACACTTGCTCTTTCCCTGCATGCACCGGATAATGAGCTTCGTAAGCAGCTGATGCCGGTTGCGGCTATCTATGATCTGAGAGAAGTTATGGATGCATTTTTATATTATTATGAAAAAACAGGAAGAAGGCTTACTTTTGAATACAGTCTGGTGGCGGGAATCAACGATAAAGTAGAACAGGCGAAAGAACTGTCAAGGCTGGTGAAAGGTATGAACTGCCATATAAATTTAATTCCTGTAAATCCAATAAAAGAGCGAAATTACAGAAAATCAGAGGGTTCGGATATACAAAAATTTAAATTAATGCTTGAAAAAAATAGAATTAATGTTACTATAAGAAGAGAAATGGGCGCAGATATTGATGCCGCCTGTGGGCAACTGAGAAAGAGCTATATGGATAATAAAAGCCTTTAGAAGTTGTGGAAACTGGGAGGTGCAATCTTGAAAGCATTTTCAATAACTGATATTGGAGAGAGGCGAAGGATAAACCAGGATTATGTTTTTTGCAGTGAAACTGCTGTCGGAAAGCTGCCGAATTTATTTATTGTAGCGGACGGCATGGGAGGACATAATGCGGGTGATTATGCTTCAAGATTCTGTGTTGAGTTTTTTAAGCAAAAGATAGAGGATAGCAGTATTGATTTGCCTATTGCTTCCATTGAAGAAGCATTAAAGGAAACGAATGATATGCTACGAAGTAAAGCACAGGAGAAAGTTGAATTAGAAGGTATGGGAACGACCTTTGTTGCAGCGACCATATTTAATAAGGAAATGTACATCGCCAATGTCGGAGATAGCAGACTTTATGTAATCGGTAAAGAAATGAAACAAATTACAGAAGATCACAGTCTGGTTGAAGCCATGGTAAGAACCGGAGAACTTAACCGAAGTGAGGCTAGAGTTCATCCAAACAAGAACATAATAACCAAGGCTGTTGGTGTAAATGAAATTTTGGAGCCGGACTTCTTTGAAATGAGTCTGGAAGATGGAGACACAGTACTGATGTGTTCGGATGGTCTGACAAATATGTTAGAGGACGAGACAATCGAACAGATTATCAGAGAGAATGATGATCTGGAAACTACCGCTGAAATCTTGGTAAAGCGTGCAAATCAGAATGGCGGAAAAGATAATATTGCTGTAATTATTATAAAAGTATGAAAAAAGAGGTGAGCTAAAATGTTAAAACCTGGTATGATCATCGGCGACCGCTATGAAATCATAGATAAAGTTGGATCAGGCGGTATGGCTGATGTTTACAAGGCAAAAGACCAGAGATTAAACCGTTATGTAGCAATTAAAGTGTTAAAACCGGAATACTCAAGTGATAGAAGTTTTGTTAATAAATTTAGAGGTGAAGCTCAATCAGCTGCTGGATTATCTCATCCGAATATCGTAAATGTCTATGATGTAGGTGATGACGGCAGTTTACATTATATTGTAATGGAGTTGGTTGAAGGTATTACTCTGAAGCGTTTTATTGAAAGAAAGGGTAAGCTCGATATTAAAGAAGCCGTCGGTATTGGTATACAGATTGCTCAGGGTATGGAAGCGGCTCATGACAACCACATAATTCATAGAGATATTAAACCCCAGAATATCATTATTTCAAGAGATGGCAAGGTGAAGGTAACAGATTTTGGTATTGCCAAGGCTACTAATTCCAATACGATTACCTCCAATGCTATGGGGTCGGTACATTATCTGTCACCGGAACAGGCAAGAGGCGGGTACAGTGACGAAAAAAGTGATATTTATTCCCTCGGTGTAACCTTATATGAGATGCTTTCCGGAAAAGTACCGTTTGCAGGTGATAATACTGTATCCGTTGCGCTTCTTCATATACAGGGAGAAGCAATGCCGCTTCGTGATCTTGATCCCCAGATTCCGGTTAGTATTGATAAAATCGTTCAAAAATGTATGCAAAAAAGGCCGGAAAGAAGATACCATTCAGCATCAGAATTAATTGCCGATTTAAAAAGAGCGATTACAAATCCGGATGGAGATTTTGTTCAGATTCCTGCTTATGTTGCACCAGATTCACCGACAATCAACATTTCGTCCGAGGATTTAAATAGAATTAAAAACAGTACCTATACGGATGAGGATTTACGTCCAACTAAAAGTATTGCTCCGTCCAAAGGAAAAGGTGATGAAGATGATGATCTTGATACCGTGGATTCCAAGGTGGAGAAGGTTTTTATGATAGGTACCATTGTTGCAGCTGTTGTATTAACTGTTGTAATATTGGTTATCGTAGGATGGTTCTTAGCATCCAGAGGAAGCAAGCATAGTGGCTCGGATCCTCAGACTACAGAGGCTCCTTCACAGGGCGCTTCGCCAACCGTCGCTCTTACAGAAGGTGATACTTATATCGTACCCACACTTCTTGGCTTAAGTCAGCAGGATGCAGAAGATTTATTAAAAGCGAAGGATAAGAATGTATTTATCAGATATAAAGATTCCCAACCTTCAGATACTTATGAAGCTGGTCAAATCATGGAACAATATCCGGATCCAGATAGCAAATATGCAAAGGGTTCTGAGGTGATTCTTACTTTGAGTAAGGGACTTCAGCAGCCAGAAGTACCTAATATTGCGGGTCTTACAGAAGAGAAAGCAAAGCAGAAGTTAGAAGAATATAACCTTAAGATGACAACAAAACATGAAAATAACGATACAGTTCCAGCAGGTAATGTAATCTCAACCGATCCTGCCATCGGAACTAAGGTAAAATCAGGAGATACGATTACGGTAATGATTAGTGATGGGCCAAAGGATACCAACGTAGCCGTTCCTTACTTGATTAATTTGACGAAGAAGCAGGCAATTACAAAATTATCGGAAGCCGGTCTTGAATTAGGTAAGGTTAAAACTGCAACATCCAATGATTATAAGGAAGGTCATATTTCTTATCAGAGTTATTCCGAAGGAGAAAAAGTACCTGAGGGCACCAAGATTGATATAACTATCAGTCTCGGACCGGATAATACAGCATATAAGTTTAATATAAATATCGATCAGAATCCATTTGATTTTCCAGAATATGTATCGGGAAATAAAGCAGAAATAGTTTTGACTGTAGTTCAGGATAATGAACCGGGAGAGGATATTTATGATAAATATTGTACGTCCGGCAGCTTCCCACTACAGTTCCCGATTACAAGGTCCAGTGCATCTCAAATTACTGTTACCATGTCGGTGGATGGTACTGATTTTATTATGCCGGGTGAATCAAGGCCATATAAGTGGACTTTCGATCCAGAATAGAAACCAAGGAGATTTATTAGTTTGAAGGGTAAAATTGTCAAAGGTATTGCAGGTTTTTACTATGTCCATACACCAGAAGAAGACATGATATATGAATGTAAAGCGAAGGGTATTTTTCGTAATCAGAAAATTAGACCTCTGGTGGGTGACGATGTAATAATCAATACGGATAATCAACCCGAGGGCAAGGGTACTATTACGGACATTTTACCAAGAAAAAATGAATTAATCCGACCTGCTGTTGTAAATGTAGATCAGGCAATGGTTATATTTGCAGCAGCAAGGCCGGATCCTAACTTGAATTTATTAGACCGCTTTTTGATTATGATGCAAAAACAGAAGATTCCTACCATGATTTGTTTTAATAAAGTTGATATTGTATCTGATAAAGAGATATCACTGTTAAAGGAGACCTATCAATTATGTGGTAGTGAGGTGCTTTTTGCCAGCATGCGGCAAAAGGAAGGTATCTCCATGCTTTATCAACTGATTAAGGGGAAAACAACAGTACTGGCCGGTCCTTCCGGTGTTGGAAAATCAACTTTTATTAATTTGCTCGCACCGCAGGCGAAAATGGAGACCGGGGATATTAGTGAAAAGATAAAACGTGGAAGGCATACAACTAGGCATTCAGAGTTGATATATGTTGAAAAAGATACCTATGTAATGGATACGCCAGGCTTTAGTTCCCTTTATATTAATGAACTTAGTAAGGAAGAACTGAAGGACTATTTTATTGAATTCATGGATTATGAAGACAACTGTCGTTTTCTAGGCTGTAGTCATCTGAATGAACCGGGCTGTGCCGTAAAAGAAGCTCTTAATAAACAAAGAATAAGTAAACTCAGATATGAGAATTATGTTAATTTATATGAGGAATTAAAAAATCAAAGACATTACTGATTAGTGTATTGTTCACTGACAATTAGTTAAACTACACATCCTGTTTTGCCATCGGTTACGTCAGCTTCACTCCACGAGTCATCGCTACGAGTAGTCATCTTCTGAAGGTGAAAATAAATTTTCACCTTGCAGAGTGACAAAGCATTCATCACAGTTTATCTAATGGCCAATGATACAACACACTAGATGAAAAGGAAAGGTATGGAAAATAATATGATAAAACTGGCTCCTTCAATATTATCAGCAGATTTTAATATACTAGGGGAGCAAATTAATCTACTGGAAGAGGCGGGAGTTGAATACCTTCATATAGATGTTATGGATGGTGCTTATGTCCCCAGTATCAGTTTTGGTATGCCAGTTATAGCTTCGATACGCAAGAATTCGAAGCTTATTTTTGATGTTCATTTAATGGTAAATGAACCAATCAGATATCTTGAGGATTTTAAAAATGCCGGTGCAGATATCATAACGGTTCATGCAGAAGCCTGTACCCATCTTCATCGAACAGTATCGAAGATTAAAGAAATGGGATTAAAAGCCGGAGTATCAATAAATCCTTCAACATCTCTCTATGAATTGGAATATATTCTTGGAAATGTTGATATGATATTAATTATGACAGTTAACCCTGGTTATGGCGGACAAACTTTCATTCCTGCATCCCTGCAGAAAATCAAGACATTAAAAGAAATGAAAGCGAAGGCAGGGGTTGATTTTGATATTGAAGTTGATGGAGGTATTACCATAGATAATGTGCATGATGTGATGGAAGCAGGATCTAATGTAATCGTAGCAGGTACCTCTGTGTTTAAAGGTGACATTCAGAAAAATATAAGTGACTTCAAGAAGAAATTCCAAGGATATAAATAAATTAAAAGAATGCTTTTATAATCAAACACGAAAAGTAGCGATAATGATACGTTAACTTATAAATTAACATGTCATAAGAGGCATAATTTTGGTTAAGGTGAAAAAGATATCATGATGGAGAAAGATAACAAGATTTTAATAATCACTGGAGGTCGGGTTGAGGATACATTCTTGGTTGATCTGGTGAAAAAGGAGCAATATTCTAAGATAATAGCTGCAGATCATGGACTTATGGCTGCAGATCGCTTAGGCCTTACCCTTGATTATATTGTTGGAGATTTTGATTCTGTTTCGGAAGCAGTACTTAAAAAATATCATGAAATCTCAACACCGATTCAAACCTTTCCAACGGAAAAGGATAAGACGGATACACAGATTGCAATTGAATTGGCGCTTATGCATAATGCAACAGCAATTGATATTGTCGGAGCAACTGGAAGCAGACTGGATCATGTGCTGGCAAATATTCATCTTTTATTGCTTCCGATGCAACTAAACATTAAAGCCTGTATCCTTGATGCCAATAACAGAATATATCTGCAAAATCAAAGCTTTATCATTCTTAAAGAAAGACAGTACGGTGATTATGTGTCCTTGATGCCTTTTACGGAAAAAGTAAGCGGTTTAACCTTAAAAGGATTTAAGTACCCGCTTCATAAAATCACCTATAATGCTGGAAGCAGCTTGGGAATCAGCAATGAAATCAAGGACGAAGCTGCAAAGGTTGAAATATCGGAAGGAATTCTGATCGTGATAGAATCAAGAGATTAGTAAGTTACTCTATAATTATTATCAAAGGTTTGGGTGTCAAAAGTCATCTATAAAGTGAACCAATGAATATGTGAGTAGATATATACAGATGACGAAGACCGGCTGAAAGCGGTTGTCTTTTCTTTCGTTTAAGACTCAGTAAAATGTGAGCAGCTGCGAGCATTTTACATCTATGAGGTTTAATAAGAAAGTTACCGCTTGATGGAAAGGCGAGTCATATGTATATATCTGCTCACATATTCATCTCATTACATAAATCTGATTTATAATCACCCGAACCATCAAAGTTTATTTAAGGAAGGAAGACACAAATGAAATCAGGTATCGTAGGCTTACCCAATGTTGGTAAGAGCACACTTTTTAATTCATTAACAAAGGCAGGAGCAGAATCAGCAAATTATCCGTTTTGTACCATTGATCCCAATATCGGTATCGTTCCGGTGCCGGATGAGAGATTGAAGGTATTAGGTGATTTGTATAATTCGGAGAAGGTAATTGCGGCAACCATTGAATTTGTTGATATTGCTGGTCTTGTTAAGGGAGCTTCCAAAGGTGAGGGACTTGGTAATCAATTTCTTTCTAATATCAGAGAGGTTGATGCGATCGTTCATGTAGTGCGCTGCTTTGATGATACGAATGTAATTCATGTAGATGGATCAGTTGACCCTCTTCGTGATATCGAAACAATTAATCTGGAATTAATTTTCTCTGATTTGGAGATATTAGAAAGAAGAATATCAAGAGTTGCCAAGGGTGCAAAGAATGATAAATCTCTTACCAAGGAGCTTGAACTACTGGAGCGTTTGAAAACGTTTTTGGAAGAAGGTAAAATGGCGAAGGCATTCGAGGTAAATGATGAGGAAGAACAGGAAATTTTAGACAGCTTTAATCTTCTTACAGCAAAACCTGTTATTTATGCTGCTAATGTAAAGGAAGATGATCTTGCTGATGATGGACTTGATAACAATTATGTTAAGGCTGTCCGTGAATTTGCATCTAAGGAGCAATCCGAGGCATTTGTGATCAGTGCTCAGATTGAGCAGGAAATTGCAGAGCTTGACGATGAAGAAAAGAAAATGTTCTTAGAAGAATTGGGACTCAGTGAATCAGGTCTTGAGAAATTAATTAAAGCCAGTTATCGTCTTCTTGGCCTGATCAGTTATCTAACTGCAGGACCTAAGGAAACAAAGGCATGGACTATTAAGATAGGTACTAAGGCACCGCAGGCAGCCGGTAAAATTCATACTGATTTTGAGCGTGGATTCATTCGTGCAGAAATTGTAAGTTATCAAAACCTGGTTGAGTGCGGTAATTATAATGCAGCTAAAGAAAAAGGTCTTGTACGTTCAGAAGGTAAAGAATATGTAGTACAGGATGGAGATGTGGTTTTATTCCGTTTTAACGTATAATAATGAACTTCGTAGTAAAAGTGTAACGTAAAACTTGATAAAATCAGTATGTAACCTATATGAGAAACAATTAGTGAATTCCAACTTTACATCGAAGCCGGAATAAAAATATTAGATCGGATGATTACATCATATAACTGAGATACTGATTTTATAAAGCATATGAACAAAACTCAACTACGAAGTTTAGTATAATTAATGAAAGAAAGCGGTGACATTTTTGCTGGATGACATCAGTACCAATATTAATTTTCCTAACCTTGGAATAGAGCTTAAGAATATTGCGTCTGGAATTAATATATTTGGTTTCAGAATAGCATTTTACGGAATTATTATTGGATTTGGAATGCTTATAGGCTGGTTGCTTGCTCAATGGATGGCGAAAAGAACGAATCAAAACCCGGAAATCTATCTCGATTTTGCCCTGATAGCAATTGTTGCAGCTGTAATTGGAGCGAGGTTATATTATGTAATTTTTGCTTGGGATGAATTTGCTGATAACCCGTTGTCCATATTAAATACAAGAACGGGCGGACTTGCAATTTACGGAGGTATCATTGGAGCGGTATTGACTGCTGTCATATATACCAAAGTTAAAAAATTTCCGTTTTGGCTTCTGGCTGATACTGGATGCATCGGACTGGTAGCTGGTCAGGTAATAGGCCGTTGGGGTAATTTCTTCAACAGGGAGGCCTTTGGAAATTATAATAGCGGCAAGAATTTAAGTGGACTGTTTGCGATGCAGTTGGATTTAAGGTCGGTATCGGATATTTATGATAAATCTTTTGTTAAGGATGAGGTACTAAGACGAATGTATGCTGGAAAGGACGAAGCATACCAGCGCATCATGGAGATTCGAAACCATCTTGTTACTGTGAATGGTGTCAATTACATTCAGGTTCATCCAACATTTCTGTATGAATCCTTATGGAATTTTTGTCTACTAATTTTATTGATTTTTTATACGAAGCATAAGAAATTTGACGGGGAGGTTATGCTCCTGTATCTAATAGGCTACGGACTTGGGCGTGTTTGGATTGAAGGACTTCGTACTGACCAGCTTTTCTTGTGGGGAACACCAATTGCAGTATCACAGCTTTTATCTGCTCTGATTGTAATTGTATCAGCTGTATTCTTGATTATCAGACGGTATCAGAGTATGAAAAAAATTTAAATATTAGGCAGGAAGAGGGACTAATTTCCCAGCTTCCTGCTTTTTGACTATATATTGACATATTATGTTCGAATTCTTGAAAATATACTATATATTGTGCTTGTTTATCGAAAACACTCCAAAACCCTACTAATATAAGGGTTTCTGGAGTTTTTTTTATGGAATTCATACTTGATTAATTCCCAAAATTAATATAAAATAAACCTATAAGTGGAGCAAAGTGGTGGAAAGTGGAGTGAAATTCCACAAAAGTGGGATAAGCTTATATTGTTTAGCCACAAAGCGCAGGATAAAGAGGGTGCTGCCAAATGTTCATGGGTGAGTTTGAACATTCCATAGATGCAAAAGGAAGAATAATCATACCGTCTAGATTTCGAGAAGACTTAGGTGATAAATTTGTTGTTACCGTAGGTTTGGACGGGTGTCTATTTGTTTACCCTCAGAACGAATGGGAGGTCTTCTCCGCTGAAATAAGAAAATTGCCTGGTACAAAAGAAGCAAGACAGCTGCAGCGTATGTTTTTTGGTAAAGCGGCTGCATGTGAGGCGGACAAGCAGGGAAGAATATTAATACCGGCTGTTCTTAGAGAATGCGCAGGCTTGGAGAAAGATATTGTTTTTGTTGGCGTACTTAACAAGATTGAAATATGGAGCAAAGAGCGCTGGGAGAGCAATAACGACTATGATAACGTAGATGCCATCGCTGAACATATGACGCAGTTTGGAATTAGTTTTTAGGAGGGTGTCATGGCATTTGAACACAAATCGGTATTATTAGAAGAAACAATAGATAATTTGAACATAAAGCCCGAGGGCATCTATGTTGATGGTACATTAGGAGGAGCAGGACATTCCTCTCAGATAGCAAGATGCTTAACTAGTGGAAAATTAATCGGAATTGATCAGGATGAAGCAGCAATCAAAGCAGCAAAGGAACGGCTGATAGAATTTAAAGATAAAGTAATTATTGTAAGAAATAACTATTGTAATATAAGGCAAGTGTTAGAGGAGCTGTCCATTACTAAGGTTGACGGAATTCTTTTAGACCTTGGGGTATCCTCCTATCAGCTGGACACACCGGAAAGAGGTTTTTCTTATAGGGAAGATGCACCGCTTGATATGCGTATGGACACAAGAAATAACATGACTGCGAAGGACATTGTGAATCAGTACAGTGAGATGGAACTCTATCATATCATAAGAGACTACGGTGAAGATAAGTTTGCAAAGAATATAGCGAAACACATTGTAAGGATGAGAGAAGAAAAATCGATAGAGACGACCTTTGAATTGAACGAAGCAATCAAAGCAGCCATACCGATGAAGCTTCGGATAAGCACCGGTCATCCTTCCAAAAGAACATTTCAGGCGATCAGAATTGAACTTAACAAAGAACTGGAGGTTCTAAAAAATACCTTACAGGATATGATTGAGCTACTTACACCCGGTGGAAGATTGTGTATTATAACCTTTCATTCCCTTGAAGATAGGATTGTGAAAACTTGTTTTAAAAACAATGAAAATCCCTGTATTTGTCCACATGATTTCCCTGTCTGTATCTGTGGAAAAAAACCGACCGGAAGGGTGATTTCCAGAAAACCCATTCTTCCATCAAACGAAGAATTGGAATTCAATAAAAGATCAAAGAGTGCCAAACTCAGAGTATTTGAGAAAACGTTCGAACAATAAGAACTAAATTTCTTCATCATCTATATGTATATGAAGATATATTTATTGATTTACCTTATTGATGACTTACAAATAAGGAAAGAATAAATATAACGAATAAATAAAGTAGATATAACAACTGGGAGAGTGATAGTAGCATGGACGCAAATAAAAGAGCATATCGTCATGACTATACTAGGACAAGCTATATGGAGGGTAATACCGTCCGTAAATTAAATGCTGTTCCTGAGAGAAGAGAAGAACAATATGAAGTGGCGTCTCCTCGCAGACAGGATCACAGAAAGACAAAAACCTTATCAGGAATTAATATGGCATCTTTTTTTGTTCTAGCGGTAGCAATTTTCGCGACTGTATTTGTGTGCATTGATTATGTGAAAGTCCAATCCGATATTAACCATATGAATAATAAAATTAAGGCAGGACAACAGGAACTAATTACATTAAAAAAGAACAATGATGCCAAATCCGAATTGCTAAATAAGGAATATGATCTTGAACATATCTATTATACGGCAGTTGAGAAATTCGGAATGGTATATCCGAATGATAATAAAGTAATTACTTATAAAAGCAGCGATGATGATTATGTCAGACAATATGAAGCTATACCAAAGCAATAGAACGAATGAAGAGGTCAGGGTAGTGCGAAAAATTATGGTTTTTTAAAAAGTGAATTGAAAATCAATTTACCTTGTAAATATATTGCTGACGCTCAAATTAACGGTGTTCCGGCAACATGGGAGATTACAATGGAAAAAGTAACGGATAGAATAATTAAAAAATTTACGTCACGGATGCAAGCAAAATTATTGCTTGTATTTTGTGTTATTACTCTGGTTCTACTCGTATTGATGGGAAAGTTAATATACATTCAGCAGGTAGACGGTAATCGATATGGCAAGAAAGTTTTATCAAGTCAGACGTATATGAGTTCTGTATTACCCTTTAAAAGGGGTGATATTCTGGATGTCAACGGTACCGTACTTGCACATAGTGAACTGCAGTACCGACTGATTCTTGATCCAAAACGGTTACGCGAAAATAAAGAATGCATAGAACCAACCATTGATGCTCTGAAAAAGGATTTTAAAATTAAATCCGATGAGATTAATAAAATCTTGAAGGATAAACCCAACAGCCAGTATGTTGTTTTGGCGAAAAATTTAAAATATAATGTAGTTCAAGCCTTTAAAAAGGATGAGAAAAAAAATAGTAAAATAGATGGTATCTGGTTTGAAGAAGAATATGTAAGAACATATCCATATAAAACACTGGCACCTGACGTTATCGGATTTTCCAATGCCGATAATAAAGGGTTTTATGGAATTGAAGAATACTATAATGAAGAGTTGAATGGAACAAACGGACGCGAATATGGCTATTATGATTCAAAGCTTGATATCGATCACACGGTTAAGGAAGCAGTTAACGGTAATACCATTGTAACTACAATCAATGCAGATATTCAGCGAATCATTCAGAAAAAAATCATTGAATTTAATAATGAAACCGGAAGTAAGGGCATACAGATTCTGGTTATGAATCCGAATGATGGCAGTATCATCGCCATGGCATCGAATAAGGAATATGATCTGAATAATCCATTTAGTCTGACGGGTCTCTATTCGGAAGAACAGATTAAGAGCATGTCAAAGAAAAAGGTAGCAACGACTTTGCAGACGATTTGGAAAAATGATATCATTAGTTCAAATTTTGAACCAGGCTCTACCTTTAAACCAATTACAGTAGCATCTGCATTGGAAGAAGGATTAGTTACGGATAAAAGCACTTTTATCTGTGATGGCGGAGAGAAAAGGGGTAACAGATTCATTAGGTGTTCCCATATACATAAGAATATTACACTGGGTGAAGCAATTATGAAGTCTTGTAATGATACCATGATGCAGATTGCTAAGCATGAAGGTAAGCAGTTATTCTATGAATATGAACAGCATTTTGGTATAGGGCAGAAGACTGGAATTGATTTACCGGGGGAAGAAGCAGGTTTGATTTTATCTCTGGATCAACTAGGAGAGCAAGGACTTGCAACTAGCAGCTTTGGTCAGTCTACGAGTGTAACAATGATTCAGATGGCAGCAGCTTACTGTTCCATTATAAATGGTGGGAATTATTATCAACCCCATGTTATGAAGAAAATTGTAAATGATAATGGAGCAACGGTTAAGGAAATAGATAAAATTCTGGTCAGAAAGACTATTTCAGAAAAAACCTCAAAATTACTTCAGGAGTACCTATATAAAACGGTAGCGGTAGCAGGAAGTACAGCAACTGGGGCAGAGGTTACGGGCTATTCTATCGGTGGAAAAACTGGTACGGCTGAGAAAAAGCGTGGGACCAAGGCCCGCGTTGTATCCTTCCTAGGAAGTTCACCGGCGATCAATCCGAAAATAGTGTTCTATGTTGCGATCGATGAAGCAAAAGTTCCAGGAAAACAGACCAGTGGACTCGCTACTGAATTTGCAAGTAAGGTATTAAATGAGATATTACCGGTGTTAGGAATTTATCCGGATGGGGATATTGATTATCTGATATCACCGACTCCAACACCAAAGGCTTCTTCAGATGATAAAAATAATAAATCCAAGGAAAATAACCAGACGGCTTCTGGAACCGAAACCACAAAACAAACAGAAGAGTAACCTTTTTTCTAAACATACTAAAATAAGTTTAAATCCTGCCGTAATCGAGTAATCATGAATAAAGCCGTAATATATGTAATAAAATGAAACGATAAGATATGCAAGGTTATGGTTGAATGGCCAGAAATAGGACATATAATAAAAGAAATATTTTGATAGTATTTGTTGTTGTTGTAATGATTTGCATTGGTTTACTAGGCCGGCTGGGCTACTTAATGATATTTAAATCAGAAGACTATGCTGTTAGGGCTGAGGCACTTCATGAAAGAGAACGAGCGATTAAAGCAGAACGCGGAAGTATTTATGATGCAAATGGCATAGAAATAGCAACAAATAAGCCGGTATGCACCATCTCGGTAATACATGCGCAGATAACGGATCCAAAGAGAGTGATATCGGTCTTATCGGATCAATTAGGACTCAGCGAGGAGAAGGTTAGAAAAAGAGTAGAGAAAGTATCCTCGATCGAGAGAATTAAATCTAATGTAGATAAAGAAATTGCTGATAAAATCAGGGAATATGATCTTGATGGAGTAATGGTGGATGAAGATTATAAGCGGTTCTATCCATATTCAACATTGGCCTCAAAGGTCATTGGGTTTACCGGAAGTGACAACCAAGGAATCATAGGGCTGGAAGTACAATATGAGAAATATTTAAAAGGAACTGACGGAACAATCCTTACTCTTACAACCGCATATGGGGAAGAGATTAAAAATGCTGCTGAAGACAGAGTTGAGCCTATTCCCGGTAATGATCTTTATCTGAGCCTTAACGTCAATATACAGCAGTATGCAGAACAGGCTGCATTAAAGATTAAAGAAGCAAAGAATGCAAATAATGTAAAGTTAATTGTTATGAATCCCCAAAATGGAGAATTATATGCGATGGTCAATGTACCTGAATTTGACCTGAACAATCCATATAAATTGATTAATGAAATAGCAGATGATTATTCCACAGAAACCTTAAGTGCAAATAAATTGAATGAACTGTTGAATGGAATGTGGAGGAATGCCTGTATCAGTGATACCTATGAACCGGGATCAACCTTTAAAATTGTGACTGCAACAGCAGCTCTCGAAGAGGGTGTAGTAAAACTGAATGATAGCTTTTACTGCCCCGGTTATAAAAAGGTCGAGGATCGTACAATCCGGTGCCATAAAGCTGGTGGGCATGGAAGTGAAACCTTTGTAGATGGTATTAAAAATTCCTGTAACCCTGTATTTATGGAAATCGGGGCCAGGGTTGGTGTTGATCGAATGTATCATTACTATAACCAGCTTGGACTCTTTAAAAAAACTGGAATAGACCTTCCCGGAGAGGCAAATTCGATTATGCATAAGAAGGAGAATATCAAAGCTGTAGAACTTGCAACCATGTCCTTTGGGCAGTCCTTTCAGATAACACCCCTTCAGTTGTTAACCGCCACAAGCGCAGTAATTAATGGTGGCACACTGATAACGCCCCACTTTGGTAAGGAGATTCGTTCGGCGGATGGAACCTGGAGAAAAACCCTGGAATATCCTACAACCAAAAACGCAGTTTCCAAGCAAACTTCAGAGACCATGAAACAGCTTCTTGAAGCAGTTGTATCAGAGGGTACAGGTAAGAGAGCATACATTCCGGGCTTTCGTATCGGAGGAAAAACAGCTACTTCCGAAAAACTTCCAAGAAGCAGTAATAAATACATTTCTTCCTTTATCGGATTTGCACCGGCAGATAATCCTCAGGTTATCGCACTGGTACTGATTGATGAGCCAACCGGTATTTACTATGGAGGAACGATAGCTGCTCCAATAATATCGGAACTATTTGATAATATTCTTCCCTATTTGGGTATTGAAGAGAAATATACGGAAAAAGAGATAAAAGATTACAATATTGGTTCTTTTACAGTGCCTGATTTTATAGGAAAGACGAAGAAGGAAGTAAACGAAATGTTAAAAAGCTGTGAATTTGGAAAAGTATATCCGGATGGAGAGGGTGATATAGTCAAGGAGCAATTTCCACTATCCGGAGAAAAGGTAGATAAGAAGAGTAATCTGATACTTTATTATGGAGAGTAACCTGATACTTTATTGCAGTGATTAGTCGGATTAAGAGGATAATTGTTTTTTGGGGTTAAATCTGAGAAAATGATTCCATACTCATATATTGTTTTTTTAAAAGTAATAAAGTATAATAACCAAGGTATAACTTTCAGATATTTAAATTCTGTTGAATGAGTACGTTATACCCGTTAATAATACTAGTACAACATAAGCTTTAGACCCAATTCAAATTATTAGTATTACATAAGAAATAAGCCGAGAACGTGTAAAAGCACGCAAAGGAGGATATCATGAATTTTACGGATTTTAGAGTTGTTTTACCTGTCATTATATCATTTGGGGTTTGTGCGATACTTTGCCCACTTTTAATACCGTTTTTAAAAAAGTTAAAATTCGGTCAGTATATTCGCGAAGAGGGTCCCCAATCACATCAGAAAAAATCCGGCACACCGACAATGGGTGGTATTGTTATAGTCTTAAGTATAGCAATTACCTCCTTGCTCTATATAAAGGATTATAAGGGGATTATTCCAATCCTGTTTTCAACCGTGGGATTTGGTATCATCGGCTTTATGGATGATTACTTAAAGGTAGTCATGAAACGAAATTTAGGTTTGAAAGTATGGCAAAAGCTATTAGGTCAAATTCTAGTTACAGCAATTCTTGGTTATTACCTAGTGAATTTTACCAATATAGGCACGAAAATGTTAATACCTTTTTCAGGAGGACATTATCTGGACGCTTCCTTTTTGTTTGTACCTTTCTTTTTTATTGTAGTACTGGGTACCGTGAACGGTTCTAATTTCACAGATGGCTTAGATGGCTTGGAATCAAGCGTAACAGTGCTGATCGCAACCTTCTTTACCGTAGTGGCAATTGGAATAAAAAGCGATATTTCACCGATTACCGGTGCAGTTGCCGGAAGTTTGCTTGCCTTCTTGCTATTTAATGTATATCCTGCTAAGGTTTTCATGGGGGATACAGGTTCACTGGCACTAGGCGGATTTGTTGCAGCAACGGCTTATATGCTGCAGATGCCGCTATTTATATTAATTGTTGCATTAATATATTTGGTAGAGGTTTTGTCGGTTATACTTCAGGTAAGTTACTTTAAGCTTACAGGAGGCAAACGTTTATTTAAAATGGCTCCGATTCACCATCATTTTGAATTGATGGGATGGGTAGAAACTAAAGTTGTTGCAGTATTTTCCATTGTAACAACCATATTATGTCTGATAGCTTTTATGGGTATCAGCTAGTTTCGACCAACAAAAGTACAGAATGAGTTTGCTATAAAGGTTAAAGTGAGGGGCAAAGATAATCCACTTTGCAATTTGTGCTGATGCCAAAGTTGCGGTATTTTGGCAGAATGGAGGGAGAGTATGCAGTTCGAAAATAAGAGGGTAATGGTATACGGAGCAGCCAGAAGCGGAATCTCCGCAGCAAATATGCTGCAAAAACTCGGAGCAAACGTTCTGATGTTTGATCGCAATACCAATCTGAAGGATGAGGATTTTAAAGAAAGACTTGATGTGGAGCATCAATTTGAATTAATCACCGGAATTCTTTCGGAGGATATCATTCCTACCATTGATTTACTTATTCTAAGTCCCGGAATTGCTGCAGATCACCCAGATATTTTGAAAATAAAGGCCAATCATATTCCTGTATGGGGAGAGATTGAACTGGCATACAGCTTTACAAAAGGTAAAATTATCGGTATTACAGGAACGAACGGTAAAACAACTACCACTACTCTAGTAGGGGAAATCATGAAATCCTATTTTGAGGAAGTCTATGTGGTCGGAAATATCGGAAAAGCTTATTCCGATGCTGCTTTAGACACTACGGATAAGGCGGTTACTGTAATTGAGCTCAGCAGTTTTCAGCTTGAGACAATTCATGAATTTAAACCGGATGTCAGTGTTATTTTAAATATTACTCCGGATCACCTGGATCGGCATTATACAATGGATAACTACATAGCGATGAAAGAACGAATCACAAGGAATCAGACGAAGTCCGAGCTGTGCATCTTAAATTACGAAGATGAAATATTAAGAGCTATGGCAGACCGCCTTGGAACAAGAATTCTGTTTTTTAGTAGCAGCCGTAAACTGAACGATGGTATGTATCTGGATGGAGAAGAAATCGTGTACTCGGAGAATGGCAATAGACAGATGGTATGTAATATTAACGAGCTGCGTATTCTTGGTAAGCATAATTATGAAAATGTTATGGCAGCCGTCGGCATTGCTGTCGCAATGGGAATTCCGATGGAATATATCCGTAAAACACTGCTGAAATTTAAAGCAGTTGAACATAGAATAGAATTTGTGGAGACAATTAACGGAGTTACATATTATAACGACTCTAAGGGAACGAATCCCGATGCTTCCATAAGGGCAGTTCAGGCAATGAGGTGTCCTACCATATTAATCGGAGGGGGATATGATAAGAAGTTACCCTTTGATGAGTTGATTGAAGCCTTTGAGGGTAAAGTGAAATGTCTTGTCCTTCTTGGTCAAACAAAGGAGCAATTTGCAGAAACAGCAAGACGACACGGCTTTACAAATATCATTATGACGGATAGTCTAAAAGAAGCAGTCAGTGTCAGTTCAAAAGAGGCTGTACCCGGAGATGTGGTACTTCTTTCGCCGGCCTGTGCAAGCTGGGGGATGTTTGATAATTATGAGCAGCGTGGTAACCTTTTTAAGGAATATGTAAGGGAAATGCTTTAAGCTTTTGACTTGTTAGGGAGGTTTTGATGAGTAGAACATTAGCACAAACCAATCAAAAAAAAATGCATAGCTATTATGACTACAGCCTACTTTTTCTGGTTCTTTTTTTGGTATGCTTTGGTCTGGTATTTATTTATAGTACCAGTGCATTTAATGCACAGATGAAGGACCTGTCACCCGCCTTTTACCTTGAGAGACAGGCGCTTCTTGCAGGTATTGGTATCCTTGTTATGATTTTCGTTTCAAAGATAGATTATCATCTTTATATCACCAAACTTCCAATTATAAAATTAAGACCGATTGCACTTCTTTATGCACTCTGCCTATTTTTACAGACTTTTGTTCTTTTATTTGGAAATGCCACAAAGGGATCAAAAAGATGGATTGAAATTCCTTTGGTCGGAAGATTTCAACCTTCCGAGCTTACCAAAATATGTGTTATTCTATTTACTGCATATATCATTAATCTTGCGCCTAAAAAGCTTGATAAATTTTCAGGGTTTATCCGCGTATGTTTATTCATAGCACCTTTACTTGGGTTAATTGTTATAGAAAACCTTTCTACAGCGATTATAGTAGCAGTAATCCTAGTTTCAGTCTGTTTTGTTGCCAGCAGAAAGAAGGCATACTTTCTTATATCGGGTGCGATGCTGGTCGGAATGGGGTTAATCTTTATCTTCTGTTTCAACTCCTATCGTTCCGATCGTATTAATGCATGGCTTCATGTTGAAACAGCGGACAATGGATATCAGATTCTGCAAGGTCTGTATGCAATTGCATCGGGAGGAATCTTTGGTAAGGGGCTCGGACATAGCATTCAGAAGCTGGGCTTTATTCCGGAATCCCATAACGATATGATTTTTACAGTCATCTGTGAGGAAATGGGGTTATTTGGAGCATTTGCCCTAATCTTATTATTTATTTTATTAATGTGGCGTATTTTTATCATTGCTATAAATTCAACTGATTTATACGGTGGTCTTATTGCTACCGGAGTGCTTGCCCATATCGCAATTCAGGTAATCATTAATATTGCGGTTGTTACAAACACCATTCCGTCAACCGGTAATACACTTCCTTTTATCAGTTACGGAGGAAGCTCGGTTATGGTACTCTTATTTGAGATGGGAATTGTTCTAAGTGTCTCGAATCAGATTAAAGGAGAAAAAGCGTAATGATAAAACATCATTACACTTAGAAAGAACTAAAAAATGAATTCCATTGGAAATTCATTTTAAGTTCTTCCGGTTCTCAATGAGCATTTATTATAAGCTCCTTACGGAAATAATCGGGACAATGCAGGATTCACGCGGACAAAGGAGGATTCATATAGTAGTAATATATTTCCTTATTGTCTGAGGTGTGCTATGTCGAGTATTGAGGTCATCGGCGGAGAGCAGTTAAAAGGCGAGTTAAAAATACAAGGTTCAAAGAATGCAGCACTACCGGTTATTGCTGCTACTATTTTGAATAAAGGTATTTCGATACTAAGGAATTGTCCCAAAATACTTGATGTATTTCATATGGTGAAAATCCTGGAGGAACTGGGATGCAAAACCTCTTGGGATAATAATACGTTGATTGTAGACAGTAGTTCTGCTTACATGACTAAGGTTTCAGAAGATTCAGTCAGAAAGATGAGAAGTTCCATTCTGTATCTTGGAGCAATCCTTGGCAGATTCCATGAGGTGACAATAGCATATCCCGGTGGCTGTTCCATTGGCAAGAGGCCAATTGATAGACATTTGGATGCGATTTGTAAAATGAATATTACTCAGGAGTTTCTTGGGGAAGAGAAAAATATTATTCACTGCTGTACCGAAAAAATAGTCGGTAATGATATATTTTTTGAAAAATCCAGTGTTGGAGCTACTCAGAATGTGATACTTACCGCAGTATTATCCGAAGGTGTTACTCGAATATATAATGCAGCAAGAGAGCCGGAGGTTACTGAAGTATGCAGATATCTTATTGAAGCAGGTGCAAGGATTTGTGGTAAAGGATCCGATTATATTGAGATAGAAGGCGTAAAAGGTTTGCATGATGTTGAATTTACGCTTTCGACGGATCGAATCGTTGCAGGAACATATATGGCAGCGGTTGCTGCAACAAGGGGAGATATTGTATTATTAGATACTCCTGACCGCCAGCTTACATCAACAATCAGAGTACTTAGAAGAACAGGATGCGACGTGGAAGTTCTGGGTAATGTGATTAAAATACGTAGTGAAAAAAGACCTCAGCCGATTGAAATATTAAAAACGCAGGTCTATCCAGGGTTTCCAACCGATATGCAGTCGCAGCTCATGAGTATTTTATGTTTAGCTGATGGAAAAAGTACTATCATAGAAGAAATATTTGAATCACGTTATCAGAATGTAGAAGAACTTAGGAAAATGGGAGCGGTGATCAGCCTTCAGGAAAACGAGAATAAAGCCATAATTACCGGAGTTAAGGGCTTGCATGGAGCTGTGGTTCATGCCCATGAATTACGTGGCGGAGCTGCACTTGTGATAGCTGGTTTAGCAGCAGAGGGTACAACGGTAGTATGTGATGCTTCCTATATAGAACGGGGCTATGAGGATATTTGCAGAGATCTAACTCTTTTAGGAGCTAAAATTAGATTTCGGAGTGGAAATATATCCCAAATTGCTTTGTGAAGACTGTATATGATATTGAAGAGCAGTATCATGGAGGTAATGATGAAATTTAATAGACGAAGGAATATTTATAGTGTACTAAAGAGAATTTTTCGAAAAATACTGCTTGTTCTGATTATTATTGTTATACCGTGTGTTATGTTTCTGTTTACATTTAGTATAAAAAAAGTAGATGTAATAGGAACAAGTCGTTATAGTGCTAAGCAGATTAGGGAAACAATAATGCAGTCCGAGCTGGATAATAATTCAGTATACCTATACCTAAAATACCGTTTTTTTAAAAAGCCTGTGATTCCGTTTATTGAGAAGATAGAGGTGGAAATGGTAAGTAGTCACAAGGTTGCAGTTTATGTTTATGATAAAATTGTAACGGGCTGTGTACATTTCATGGGAGAATACCTCTATTTTGATAAGGATGGTATTGTGGTAGAGAGTTCCTCTAAGAGAATTGAGAAAATACCCATAATCAAAGGCCTTCAGTTCGAGAAAATTATACTACATGAAAAGCTTGAAGCACAAAATGATAAATTATTTAATGTAATATTAAACCTAACCAAATTAATCAATAAGTATAAACTGGATGTTGACATCATAAGTTTTGATAGCGAAGAAAATGTTACTCTTCACTGTGAAGATATAGAAGTTTTGCTTGGAAAAAAGGAAGACTATTACGATGCACTTTCTAACCTAAACAATATCCTGACTAAGGCAAAAGGTAAACATGTGTATGAACTTGATATGAGGAATTATGAAAAAGGTGCCGAGGTTATTGCCAAATTTAAAAAATCGACACAATAGATTATAATGGCTTAAATAATTCTCATTTTTTAAAAATTATGCTTGATTATTTGGGAATTTAAAGATATTATATTAAGTAGGATTATGGAACCCCACAAATTGTGTATGGACAAGTTTTAATCCCCATCATGATGTGGTTTTTTGGAAATGTTAAATGATTATTTTAAAAAATATTACTAAATATAACAAATTATTACAGGAAAAATAGAACCAATTGTTATAAATTAGAGAATACGATAAAGGAGGAATAGACCTTGCTAGAGATAAGAACAAATGAGGCGGATACTACAGCAAAAATACTTGTAATCGGGGTAGGAGGAGCAGGTAATAACGCCGTTAATCGAATGATAGAAGAAAACATTGTGGGAGTAGAATTTATTTGCGTGAATACAGATAAGCAGCATTTAAAAAACTGTAAAGCTCCGCAGGTAATTCAGATTGGTGAGAAGCTTACCAAAGGTCTTGGTGCAGGTGCACAGCCTGAAATCGGACAAAAAGCTGCTGAAGAGAGCAGGGAGCAGCTGGCAGAAATTATAAAAGGTGCTGATATGATATTTGTAACCTGTGGTATGGGTGGCGGAACAGGTACAGGAGCCGCTCCGGTAGTAGCACAGATTGCAAAAGATATGGGAATCCTGACGGTAGGAATTGTGACAAAGCCTTTTAAATTCGAAGCCAAACAGCGAATGACAAATGCTATCAGCGGCATTGACCGTTTAAAAGAACATGTAGATACCTTAATCGTTATTCCGAATGATAAATTATTAGAGATTGTTGATCGAAGAACCACAATGCCGGATGCGCTTCGTAAGGCAGATGAAGTTTTACAGCAGGGTGTTCAGGGTATCACTGATTTAATTAATGTACCAGGTTTGATTAATCTTGATTTTGCTGATGTTCAGACCGTAATGAAGGACAAGGGTGTAGCTCATATCGGTATTGGTATGGGAATAGGTGATGATAAATGTATTGATGCAGTAAAACAGGCAATTACTAGTCCGTTACTTGAGACAACCATTCAGGGTGCATCCCATGTTATTATTAATATTTCCGGTGATATCAGCTTGATTGAAGCGAACGAGGCTGCTACTCTGGTTCAAGAGTTATCAGGAGATTCTGCAAATATTATTTTTGGTGCTATGTTTGATGATACTACTCCGGATACAGCAACAATTACTGTTATCGCAACCGGACTTGACAACAAGTCAAAGGACATGGTTAAGACACCGGACTTTTTAAGACATTCCTCCTCCACACCTAGTCCGATCAGACCTACGGTAAAACCTGAGATGAATTTGGGAAGAACCTATAATACATACTCCGGTGCTAGTCAGATAAATAATTCAATACAGAGTACAGCAAGCAGCTTCCAGACCGATCCGAACCGACGTCCGGTTAGCCAGCCAGCAAAAGCTCCTGCAAATACGAATACAGATCCGAGTGGTATTAAAATACCTGAGTTTCTCCAAAAGAACCGTCATAACAAATAAAACTTATATAAATTAAAAACGGTTCTTTAAGAACACGCCATAACAAATAAAACTTATATAAATTGAAAACGGTTCATTATGAACCGAATAATAAGTATTTTTAGAATACATGTTATACGATACATTTAGAATTCGACATAACAAATAATACGAGAAAAATCATAATACATAAGAGATTTAGGCTGTTAGATTATTTTAATAAGAATAATCTAACAGTTTTTTTTATACTTTAAATGAAAATAAGTGCAGTTGATGTAAAATATAGTAAATGAAAACAAAGATTTATTTACTAGGAAATGACAAAAAATGGAATTCAAACAAGATATAATCGTAAATGTACTTGGCTGATGAATGACTGACATGTTGGTGGAGGTGAATTTTGTATCTAGAAATATATCCGGATATTATTTTTATCCTAAATTTTTTCATGGATTTCATCCTGCTGTATCTTCTAAAAAAAGTGAGTCGAAAGAACAGTAGTTTGAAAAGAATGTTGGGAGCAGCAGCAGTCGGAGGGATATTTACCGTGATGGTAAGTATCTTCCCATGGATAAATATAATATTACGGTTTCTAATAATGAATGTGGCAGCATCTATTATTATGGTTTGGATTGCATTTGGAAAAATGAAGAAGCTTGAGCTATTTAAACAGATAGTTGCACTATATCTAATTACATATTTCGTCGGAGGTTTGATTAATTCCATTTATTATTACACGAATACAAGAGAAAAACTCATTAAAATTGGAACTTCTCTTATACTGAGTAATAAATCATGGAAAATTGTCATAATCACCATGCTATGTATGGTACCGATCAGTTATCTTGTATTATGGATGCTCAGATGGTATCAGAGTGAGAAGAAGGAAACTTATGAAGTAGAACTAACATATAACAATCATAGCATTGTTACGAGAGGATTAATGGATACAGGTAACTGTCTTTATGACCCCATATTTAAGAAGCCTGTCATGATTGTAGAGAATTCATTATTAAAGGAACTACTTCCAACGCAGGCTATTAGTGAATTGGAGAATGCAAGAAGTTACCTAGAGAATACTGCAGTGGGAGTCGCGCCTAAAATAAATGATGAATATTTACTTCGTTTCAGGATGATTCCATATCAATCCATAGGAAGATCTAAGGGAATGATGCTTGGAGTGATTTTGGATAAAGTATTAATACATACGGGAAAAGAAACGATATGCAATGAGAAGGTGACCGTGGCAATTTACGATAACCACCTCTCTGTAAAGGATGATTATCACGTAATACTACATAAGGAGCTAATGTAGATAGATTTGCAAAAAGAATGCAAGCCCTTTCCAAAAAACACGGTGTTTTAAGAGTGAAGAGTTTTTAATTTTATATTAGGTTCGCTGACATTCAGACTTGATAATAAAGGGAGGTTTATTATGCTATTAAAGTTGTCAATTCAAAACAAATTTCAGTTTAGGATGATTCCGGATTTAAAGACGATTATATTCGGTCATAAGGGGGAGATCCATTACATAGGCGGAGCAGAGGTACTTCCTCCACCGCTTGATCCGGTAAAGGAAGCAGAAATAATTTCTCAACTTGGAACTGACCGAGATAGTGAGATGAAATCTATTCTGGTGGAACATAATCTGCGGCTTGTCGTGTACATAGCGAAAAAGTTTGATAATACAGGTGTTGGAGTAGAGGATCTAATTTCCATTGGTACCATCGGGCTAATTAAAGCAATCAATACCTTTAATCCGGATAAAAATATTAAGCTGGCAACCTACGCCTCTCGCTGTATAGAAAATGAGATTCTAATGTATTTAAGACGTAATAATAAGACAAAGCTGGAGGTATCCATTGACGAGCCTCTGAATGTGGATTGGGACGGAAATGAACTGCTACTTTCTGATATCCTTGGAACGGAAGAAGATGTCATATACCGTAATATTGAGGAAGAAGTAGACCGAAAGCTCCTTCGAAAGGCACTTTCTAAGCTATCGGACAGAGAGAGGATTATCGTCGATCTTCGGTTTGGATTAAATACCGATGACGGAACAGAGCGGACGCAGAAGGAAGTAGCTGATTTACTTGGTATATCACAATCTTATATATCCCGACTCGAAAAGAAGATTATAAAAAGACTGAAAAAAGAAATGGTTAGATTTGAATAATCAGTACCGATAAGGTATTCAGGATATGGAAAATAATTCTTAATTTTTATCGTATAAACAGGAGCCAAAACGTGAATCATTCTATAATGAAAATGATATGATTCGGAGGTTTCGTTATGGCTCTTTATAAGGTTGAGATATGTGGTGTTAATACATCTAAGCTGCCATTGTTGAAAAACAGTGAAAAGGAAGAATTGTTTCAAAGAATATTAAAAGGAGATAGGGAAGCTAGAGAGCTTTACATTAAAGGCAACCTGCGACTTGTACTGTCCATCATTCAAAGATTTTCGAACAGTAATGAAAATGTAGATGATTTATTTCAAATTGGTTGTATAGGACTAATGAAGGCGATTGATAATTTTGATATAACACAGAACGTCAAGTTTTCTACCTATGCCGTACCGATGATTATTGGAGAAATCCGTAGGTATCTGAGAGATAATAATGCAATCCGAGTCAGCCGTTCCTTAAGGGATACTGCATACAAGGCTATTTATGCAAAAGAGGCCTTGGTTAAGAAGAATGAAAAGGAACCGACGATTAGCGAGATAGCAGCTGAAATAGGAATCAGCAAGGAAGATATTGTGTATGCACTGGATGCAATCCAGAGCCCCGTATCTCTTTATGATCCGGTTTATGTTGAGGGAGGCGATGCCCTTTATATTATGGATCAGGTAAGTGACAAGAAAAATAAGGAGGAGAACTGGATTGAGGAAATATCCTTAAAGGAAGCGATGGATAAACTCTCGGCAAGAGAACATAATATCATTAAGCTCCGCTTCTTTGAGGGAAAGACGCAGATGGAAGTTGCCAAAGAAATTAATATTTCCCAGGCACAGGTCAGCAGATTGGAAAAATCAGCATTAAAAAATATGCGTAATTATTTGAACTAAACCAAGGGTAAAAGTCATTTCATCCATTGATGAATTGATTTATATAGAAAAATGATGGGCATAGCCGCAGAAAATAATCTGTGAGCCAGCCCATCATTTTATTTTTCAAAATGGGATAATTTTATCAGAAGACAAAAATACTTAAAAATTCTTTGCATTTTTTTAAAATTATAGTATGATATAGATTATAAATAGGTGTGTTGACATGGTTAAAATTGTAAATAATGCACAAAAATTGAACATTTGATTAATACAGAATTACAAAAAAGAGGATATTATCCAATGGGAATTGTTAATTTTATCAACAGATTTGATGATATTTTCATTGTCTTTTTAAGCATTATTATATTTCCTATTACCGTAGCACTGGTATTGTGTATTAAGAAGAAGACCAATGAAGGAATGGCTATTCAGTCAAAACTACAACAGGCTGAAATGGAATTGAAGCTGAATATCGATATGGTAACCATAACGGATACGCTGCGAAAGTTGAGACACGATTTGAATAACCATCTAGGTTTGATTAAATCGTTAGCCAAAGAAGAAAGATACGAGGAATTAAAGGATTATATTGATCAAATATATGAGGATGTGGAATTAGCTAACGATCTGATACTTACTGAAAATAAAACCTTATCCATACTGCTAAATTCAAAAAAGTGCCTCGCCAAGGGAAAAAATATCGATTTTACAAGTATAATTACAACCCAAGACATAAATATGCAGAGCAAGGATATCTGTTCCTTACTATGCAATATATTGGATAATGCGATTGAATCTGCAGAGAAATCCAAGCATAACAAATACATACAGCTGATGATACAGAAAACGGAAGAAGGATGTGTAATTAGCTGTGAAAATTCCATCGGTTTGATCCCAGTTTTAAAAAGAGGAAAATTCATCAGTAATAAGGCAAATTCCTTACTTCATGGAATTGGAACAGAAAAGATCAGGGATATTGTTCAAAAATATAATGGTGAGATTATGTTTGAATATGATGAAGAGTATTTTAATGTTCATGTAATACTACCGGTATAAGATAACTTTTAATCACTTCTTAGTTACGAAAGATATAGTGGGGAAATCCATATGAAAATAAATATTGCTATATGTGACGATGAGAATATCGCTCTTAGAATTAATTATACTTATATAGAAGAGCTAGTGAAGAAATATAGAATTAATGCTAATGTAATAGGTTTTTTACGAGGGGAAAAGCTGGTTGAATATATGGAAAAAAATACAATCGATATTGCTTTCCTAGATATCGACCTTAAAAGTATGAACGGTATAGCCATAGCATCCAGGCTTCTAAGGAAAAACCCTAAAGTTATAACAATCTTTATCTCTGGTCATAGGGAATATGCATTTGATGCATTTGCGGTAGAAGCATTTGGCTATCTTCCAAAACCTATAGATTCTGAACGACTGGAGAGACTATTTAAGAAAGCTATCATTCAGGTGAATTATATTAGTAGAAGAGCACAGGCCTCTCCGTTAATTATTACGGTAAATAATATTAAGAAAAAAATAAATCAGTCAAGCATTCTTTATATTGAACGTAAGAAGACTCAGAGCATTATTATAACAAAAACAGGATGGCATTATGTCTATGAAACAATAACTTCATTAGCTAGCCGCCTTGAACGTAATTTTGTTCAAATAAATCAGGGGGTTATTGTTAATATGGATGAGCTGGCATCTATTGAGGGAAACCGTGCAATAATGAAGAAGGGTGAGGTTTTTACAGTAGGGCGTACCTACAGTAAGAATGCGAAAAAAAACTACTTGGAATATCCTGGGTTAAGCTGATTTGTTATTTTAATCATAAGTACTTGCAGAATAGGAAGGAAATATAACCGAATTGTAAGTGTAATATTATTTTTGCTCTACAATAATGTAGTTTAATCAATAATTCATGTAATTTAGAGTAGATCACTTGATGCATTTTATAAAAACAGTTACATTATTAAGTGCCATAGTGTTTAGGAGTACTGGAATGCTCTTAGCCTATCACAGGTTGTATGGGGAATATACGACAGGAATGTATGCATGAAGAATAACTGAACAAGTTGATCTTCATGCATATATTATTTTGCTATTTAAGGAATGAATATGAATCCAAAACCATTACATAAATTACATTTGACTTCCATATGTTAATCGTTTTCTATAGTGTTAATTGTAATTATAGTTTTATAAGAACCTATAAAAAGGTACTAATACCTTTTTGCAGGTTCTTTTCATAGAAACGGTACATTCGGTAATAATAAAGCATATCGTTAATTAACTATTAGATTGGATAAATAAATTCTACGAGGATGATAAATAATGAAAGATAAAATAGTCAGTAGAAAAAACCAATTGCGAAGTATATTTTTAATGATTTTTTTAATGATAATTACTGTTATTATGATTCTAAAAGAATATTCCTACAGAGAACTTGAACAGGCTGCCTGGGGGACAAATCCACGATATCTTTTGGCTGGAATTTGTCTGATGTTTTTCTATGCCGGATGTCAAGGTATCAACTTTAATATAATTATGAAGAGACTTGGTCAGACAGTGTCCTATAAAAACTGCATTGAATATGCCTATATTGGCAATTATTTTGGTGCGATCACTCCGGGAGCGAGCGGTGGACAGCCGGCCCAGGTTTATTACATGAATAAAGATAACTTACATGTGGATATTTCTGCCATTACCATTTTTCTTATGATCTTTATCAGTCAGATTGTAATTATCTTTATGGGAGGAATATTGGCTTTTCTAAGATATGGATTACTTACTGGGTCAGCACATTGGTTTATCTATTTATTATTAGCAGGATCGGTCGTTATGATAGGGTTAACATTAATACTATCCGCCCTAATGTTTTCAAGAACAATCATACCGTTTTTAATGGATGTGATTTTTAAACTGGGTCAAAAGCTTCACATTATTAAAAATCAGGAGGAGGTTCGTATTAAGTTCGACGTATTGATTATTTCTTATCGGGAAAAGGCTAAAATCATCTTAAAACATCCGGATCTTTTTGTAAAAGTATTCATAGTCACAGCCTTTCAATGGGTTGCATTTTGTTTGGTGGCATATTTGGTTTATCTTAGTTTTGGATATACAAAATATAATGCTCTTGACTTAATAGCAGGACAGTCTTTTATTAATATTGCTGCTGCCGCAGTACCTCTGCCAGGATCTGTAGGTATTGCAGAAAAATCATTTTTAATTATGTATGGTCAGTTTTATCCGCAACAGGATTTGGCCTCAGCCATGCTTCTAAACAGGATTATTAACTTCTATCTACCGCTCCTAATTAGTTTTCTGGTCTATCTTTTTACCCACCACAGAATTATGAAGGCACAAAGGAAAAGCCATATTTAATTGGATAACAGGGTAATTTATGATATACTTAGGGTCATTAAATGTGAAAGGCATGTGTTGTTATGTTTTTGATTTTTGGTATTTCAAATGGTGAAAAGAAGCTGGATTTTATACAAACCATGCTTTGTTCAAGGTGCGGACAATATGGACGATTTGAGGTTTATATTACTTATATGTATCTTAGTCTGTTTTTCATTCCGGTATTTCGCTGGCACAAACGTTATTATGTCAAAAGTTCCTGCTGTAAATATACTTATGAGATAGACCCCGCATTAGGTAAAAAGATACAAAGAGGAGAAAATATTACACTTAAGGAAAGTGACCTTCATATGACACCTCAGACCGAATATAGTGCTCAGTTAAATTGCCCGGGTTGCGGTTATCGGATCACACAGGATTTTGCGTACTGTCCGAAATGCGGAAGAAGATTATAGGATTTTCTATTTCATGCTATGAAATTGCGTCCTATCAACTAATAAGCACTCCATGCAGAATCGCTTCTCTCGAAAAGGAAATATGTATTTCGTATGCCGTTCGGGCTCGGAAAATATACTCTGCTCATAATTTTTCCTACACTTCAATTAAATTATATAACGTGATTACTTATATTCATAAATTATTTGCATAAATATGGAATGAATGGATTATAATCAGGAGAGTTTAATGAACGGGAAAATAAAGTTTGAATGTGCCATTGCTTTATTGCTGATATTGTTGGATGTATTTCTTACTGTAAAAATATCGCAGCAGAATAATGGGAGGGAGTCTAAAAGCCTTAATATAAGTACTCTGAGTTCGGCTACAGATCAGAATATAACGGTTCAGGTTATAACGAAGCAATATAATAAAGAGGGGGTAGAAGCAGAATATCCTATGCTGGTATCAGGTGGCAGTGAGGAACAATTAAGTCGATGGAATCAGATCATAGAGGAGGACTTTAACAAAATTCTTGCAATCTATTCCTTTCATCCAATTACTGCGCCTGCGAAAATACCTTCGAACCGGACACCAACCATACTGAGAATAAAGTATGAAATGAAATTGAATAATGAAAATTATATCAGTATATTATATACGGCAGCATATAACAATCCGACCTCTGCACATCCTACAGAGTTGGTTTATACTACGAATATAAATAAGTCATCCAGTAATCGGATGAAACTCTCTGATGTTGTAATATTAAGCGAAGATTTTGTGAAAAACTTCCGAACCTGGGAGTATATTTCCCCGTTTCAGGAAAATGCAGAATGGAATAAGGCTGTAAAAGATTACATAGCCAATTTGAGCGATGAAGATTTATTATCAGGGTTTCAAAATGCAGATAGGATAGATTCGGATAACCAAATGGGTATTTATAGTTATCTTACTGAGGATCGGCTGGGGATCAGCTTGGGAGTTCCAAATTATATCGGTGATCATGCGGAATTTGAAGGTAATTACTCAGATATTAAGGATTATTTGCAGCCGGATTTTAAATTTTAAGAGAAAGAACGCTACACTCATATCATAATTATAATTTTATTATGTTCGTAATTACGCCTATTTTATGAAAGCCCTAGTATTGCTAACTAAAAATAATGAAATACTTCAAATAAATTTATTAAAATACCTTGCACTGCACAGTACCATGTGTTACACTGTACTTGGAGGTGAATATATGGATGACTTTGAATGGTTAACACAGCTAAGACGTGGCATCATGGAATTTTGTGTCTTGCAGTTAATTCATAAGAAAGCCTGTTATGGCTATGAGATAGTTTCAAATCTGGAAAGCTTTCAATATCTTGCTATAACAGAAGGTACATTATATCCTTTATTGCGAAGATTACAAAAGGAAAAAAAATTGGAAGCATATTGGCTGGAATCTGAAAATGGCCCACCACGGAAATACTACACGCTGACTGCTTTAGGACTTGAGTTACTGAATAAGATGTCACAAACTTGGGTTGGATTATCAAAAGAAATCAATAATTTATTGTAATGAAAGGAGTAAATCATATGGATAAGGTGACTTATATCAATGAGCTAAGGGAAAACCTGAAAGGACTACCGGAGGAGCAAAAAGAAGATATTATAAGAGAAATTGCACAGCATATAGCTGACAGTATTGAAGCAGGTAAAGATGAATCTGTTGTGATAAAAAGATTGGGAAACTCCAAAGTTCTTGCAAATTCACTGGCTGGAGAATACTATGCAACAAATAAACGCATTCTAAAAGCAATTCCGTTCTTTATGTCAACTGGGATGAAAAGCTTTCTCATGGTTTTTATATTCGGTGGAATGATACTGCTTTTTGGTGCAGGTGCAATAGGATCAATCGTTGGAGGTGTAATGCGGACATTTGGCAACCCAACAGTCAATATGACGTTATTTAATATAGAGGCGCCACGAATTCTGAGTATGCCGGTAGGTTTATTGACAGCGGCCATTTTAATGGCTCTGACATATTTATGCGGCCATATTCTCATTAAGTATTTCTTACGGGTGGCAAACAACTGCAAGAAACAACTTCAATTATATTAGCCAACCAATCTGACATTTGAACAATCAACTTTGGTTTAAACACCATAAGTCATCATAAATTTACAACTGACTTATGGCACCGAAATATTATTTAAATATACAAATAAAAACATTACATATGAATATTCGTATGCAATGTTTTTATTGTATAATCAATACGCTTAATTTAATTGTCTAAAATTTTTTTTAATTCATCCATAAAAGTACTGACATCTTTAAATTCCCTGTAAACTGAAGCAAAACGTACGTAAGCGACAGGGTCAAGATCCTTTAATTTATCCATAACTATTTCGCCAATGACATTACTGGGGATTTCTTTATCTTCTCTGTTAAAGATTAGGGTTTCTACTTCATCTACAAGAGTGGTTATCTGATCTACCGAAATCGGCCTCTTATGGCAGGAGCGGAAAACACCTGCTTCAATTTTAGCACGGTCATATGGTTCACGGTTATTATCCTTCTTAATTACTACCAATGGAATTGTCTCTACTTTTTCATACGTAGTAAATCTACGTTGGCATTCATCACATTGGCGCCTTCTTCGAATGGAATTATTTTCGTCGGCCGGTCTGGAATCAATTACTCTTGTATTATCCTTGCTACAAAAAGGGCATTTCATGGTGGATCCTCCTAATCTGTTCAGAAGTAATAGTTATAATACTAGCATGTTTTAACTATTACATGTACAATTTGATTATATTTAAGTTTTTCCAAACGGTCAAGGAGTTTATTGTAGAATAGTTAGAAAATATGAAATTGGTTCGGATGTCATAAGTCTGATTTACCTCATATAGGACATATGACACCCGAACCCAAATTAATAATTATTAGAATAAATTGGTCTGCACGAAAGGATACTAAATGCATTTCAGAAGACACTTTTCAATATCGATATCTACAAGAATAATATCAACGCCAATCTGTTTAATGCAGGAGCGGCCAATTACATATTCATGATCCCGTCCTAGAATTCCCCATACCTTACAGGGACCTGGCACGATAATGTGAGTAATCTGTCCGGTACATATATCAAATTCAACATCGCAGACAAAACCAAGTCTTACACAGTCTCTGCAATTAATTACTTCCTTTTCCCTAAGTTCACAAATGCGCATATAAATCTCCATTCTGCCGAAACACCGCGAATTTGGGCGTTAGCACAAATTTGATGTGTGAAAAAATATATCTTCACACTAATCACCAACAATAAAACTTATATCTTGGTTTATTATATGCGCACATTTGTAAAAAGTCTCTAGATACTTGTGTTTCACGACGGATTTCTTGTTTTTGTTTGGGCAGGTTGTTGTATCAGTAGAAATAATTCAGTTCGATTTCTTCTTGAAATCCAATATCTCCCTATGTTATACTACCCATAAGCAAATGATACCTTCATTGTGGGAGAGACAATGAAAGGAGTATTTATGTTCAGTAAAGCATACAGTGCCGCAATTCATGGTATTGACGGACTGATTGTGTCTGTGGAAGCTGATGTCAGCGATGGTCTGCCTATTTTTGATATGGTGGGTTATCTGGGCTCAGAGGTTAAGGAAGCAAGAGAGAGGGTTCGTATCGCTCTTAAGAATTCCGGATACATGCTTCCGGCAAAGCGTATCACCGTCAATCTGTCCCCTGCGGATATCCGCAAAGAAGGCACTGCGTTTGATTTATCTGTTGCAATTGCAATTCTTGCGGCCTTTGGCCATCTGCCCGAAGAGAAACTTAAAGATTTTCTGATCGTCGGAGAACTCAGTTTAAATGGTAATGTGAATAAGGTTAACGGTGTTCTGCCTATTGTGTATTCAGCAAAACAGCAGGGCTTTACTAAATGCATTGTTCCTAAGGAAAACGCAAAAGAGGGAGCAGTTGTTCAGGGAATGATAACCTATGGTGTTACGACTCTTGCTGAAGCGGTGGATCTTCTTAGCGAAAGACAGACTATGGAACCTGAGTATGTGGATGTCAGTCAGATATTTAACCAAAGTTATTGTGAGGATGCAATTGATTTTGCGGAGGTATCCGGACAACTGGCGGCAAAACGAGCAATTGAGATCGCAGTCAGCGGAATGCATAATATTCTGATGATTGGTCCACCCGGTTCCGGTAAAACCATGCTCGCAAAAAGAATTCCAACCATAATGCCGGAGCTTTCCTTTGAGGAAAGCATGGAAATCTCTAAAATATACAGTATTGCCGGATTTCTTAATCAACAGGCATTAATTACAAAAAGACCATTTCGAAATCCTCATCATACGATTACATCGACTGCTCTTGTCGGGGGCGGTCGAATTCCTAAGCCGGGAGAAATCAGCCTAGCGCATCTTGGTGTCCTGTTTCTGGACGAATTACCCGAATTTCAAAAGAATACAATTGAAGTATTAAGGCAGCCTCTGGAAGATAAGTCTGTTACAATTGCCAGATTGAATGCTTCCTATAAATATCCTGCTGGCTTTATGCTTGTTGCTGCCATGAATCCATGCAGCTGCGGTTATTATCCGGACAGGAACAAATGCAGCTGTTCCATTAATCTAGTCAAACGATATCTTGGGCGCATTTCACAGCCGCTATTAGATCGCTTTGATATCTGCATAGAGGCTCTGCAGATGAATTATAAGGAATTACAGCTTCAAAGAAAGCAGGAAACCTCGAAAGAAATTCGGAATCGTGTCAGCGTTGCCAGGCAAATTCAGTTGGAACGTTATAAGGGACAGAATATTTACTTTAATTCTGAACTGACCCCGCGGACCATTAAGAAGTATTGTAGTTTGGAAGCTAAGGAGCAATCCCTCCTTGAGGAAGCCTTTAACAGCTTGAATCTGAGTGCTAGGGCTTACCATAGAATACTGAAAGTAGCCCGAACCATAGCAGATCTCGAACAAAGTGAGCAGATAATGACAAAGCATATTAGTGAGGCTATCTGCTATCGAAGTATGGATCAGAAATACTGGGGAGAATAAATCATGGTTTGGTTGTCATAACCCAAACCAAGTATAACAAGATTTACGAAAGGGGTTTCAATGACAAAGGAAGAATATAATTACTGGCTTGCCAATATTCATAATATTGGTAACCGAAAAATAGAGAGCTTATTACAGTATTTTGGATGTGCTGAGGAAATTTTTAGGGCTTCTAAAGATGAACTTAAGAAATTCATTCAGTCATCTAATGCAGAAGTTAAATTCATCAAAACAGATCTGGATGCTATCGATCGCAGCAAAGATGAGGAAAATATACATAATGCTTATGCTAAACTTAAGAAAAACGGCATATACTTTGTTTCAAGGGAGGATGAACATTATCCAGGTAAGCTTCGTAATATATATGATGCACCATTTGGTTTGTATGTAAAGGGAAGACTTCCAAAAGAGGATGAAAAAATATTGGCAGTGGTTGGTGCCAGGGAATGCTCGTCCTACGGGAGAGAGGTAGCAAAACATATCGTATCAAATGTTGCGAAGGAAGGTATTAGTATTGTAAGTGGCCTTGCCAGAGGAGTGGATTCCTATGCACATGAGGGAGCTCTGAGTTCTGGCGGTATTACTTACGGTATCATGGGATGTGGAATTGATATTTGTTATCCAAAGGAAAATATTAATTTGTATATGGAATTACAAAAAGATGGAGGGATTATCTCAGAATATGCTCCAGGAATAAAACCCTTATCGGGTCATTTTCCAATGAGAAACCGTATTATCAGTGGCTTGAGTGAAGGTATTCTGGTTATTGAAGCCAGAGAAAAGAGCGGCTCATTGATAACAGTAGATATGGGACTTGAACAAGGAAAGGATATTTATGCGATTCCCGGACGAATAACGGATAAGTTGAGCTGTGGTTGTAATAATTTGATTAAAATGGGGGCAAAATTAGTTACGACTCCGAAGGATATTCTGGAAGATTTCTTACCAAATTATGAACAAACTATGGATGAAATGAAAAAAAATAATTTAATTCTTGAAACGAATGGGAAAATAGTGTATGCTTGTTTAAGTTTACAACCGAAGCATTTTGAGGAAATAGCCATTCAGACTGGACTTGCAATTGATTTACTGTCAGAACAGCTTTTACTTTTAGAGCTACGGGGGTTGGTGCAACAAACAAGTAAGAATTATTATATAGCTCGGGATATCAATATATTTTAATATCCGGCAAGCAAATCATTTACACATAGAAATGAGGGAACATCAGTATGCCAAGATATCTTGTAATAGTAGAATCTCCGGCAAAGGCAAAAACAATTAAGAAGTTTCTGGGTACGAATTATGAAGTTTTAGCGTCAAACGGACACGTACGAGATTTGCCGAAGAGTCAGATGGGTATCGATATAGATCATGATTTTGAACCGAAATATATTACAATAAGAGGAAAAGGAGATCTACTTGCGAAGCTGCGAAAGGAAGTAAAAAAAGCAGACAAAGTATATCTTGCAACTGACCCGGATCGTGAAGGAGAAGCAATTTCCTGGCATCTGGCACAGACCTTAAAGCTACAGGATAAGGATTCCAGCAGAATAACATTTAATGAAATTACCAAAAATGCTGTCAAATCTTCTATCAAACAGGCTAGAGATATTGACATGGGCTTGGTCAATGCTCAGCAGGCAAGAAGAATTCTGGATCGTATGGTAGGATATAAGATAAGTCCGCTTTTATGGGCTAAGATAAAAAGAGGATTAAGTGCAGGTAGGGTTCAGTCTGTGGCACTTCGAATCATCTGTGATAGAGAAGATGAAATTAATGCATTTGTTCCTGAGGAATACTGGAACCTGGAAGCTGAGTTTAACCTTAAGAATAAGAAAAAACCGCTTATTGCGAAACTAAACACTTCCAAGAAGGAAATTCATTCGGAAGCAGAAATGAATGAAATATTAAAAAAATTAGTAAATGCGGACTTTATTGTAAAGGAAATTAAGAGAAGTGAACGCATTCGAAAAGCTCCCCTTCCATTCACTACCAGTACTTTACAGCAGGAATCAGCAAAGTCTCTAAACTATTCCACTCAGAAGACAATGAAGCTTGCGCAGCAGCTTTATGAAGGTGTCGAGGTAAAGGGGCATGGTATGATAGGTCTGATCACTTACCTTCGTACCGATTCGGTTCGTATCAGTGATGAAGCAGATCAGGCAGCAAAGCAGTTTATTAAAGACAAATTTGGAGATGATTTTGTCGCTTTAGAAGAAAACCAAGGTCGTTCAGGTAAGAAAATTCAGGATGCTCATGAAGCAATCCGACCTACCTATGTGGAGCTTACTCCAAATGAAATTAAAGAATCCATGAGCAGAGATCAATATAGATTGTATCAACTGATTTGGAAGAGATTTATTGCTAGTAGAATGCAGCCAGCCAAATATGAGACTACGACAATTAAGATAGACGGTAATGGCAACCGCTTTTCGGCTTCTACTTCAAATCTGGTTTTTGAAGGTTTTATGAGTGTATATACGCCCGAGGAAGAGGAAGTAGAAAGCGCAGTCAACTTTGAAGCACTGAAGGAAGGTGACAGACTGGAGCTGTTGCAGCTTAATAAAAGCCAGCATTTTACACAACCTCCGGCTCATTATACAGAAGCTTCCCTGGTTAAGACCCTTGAAGAGTTAGGAATCGGAAGACCTAGTACTTATTCACCGACGATAACAACAATTATTGCACGACGTTATATTGCCAAGGAAAATAAGAACTTATATGTAACAGAGCTTGGCGAAGCAGTAAATAGTATTATGAAGTGTGCATTTTCAAGTATTGTAGATGTAAATTTTACGGCCAACCTAGAATCGCTGCTTGACTGTGTAGAAGATGGAACAGTTAACTGGAAGACTGTGGTCAGTAACTTTTATCCGGATTTGGAAGAAGCGGTAGTGAATGCCCAGACCAAGCTAGAAAAGATACAGATTGAGGATGAAGTCTCGGAAGAAATCTGTGAATTATGCGGCAGAAATATGGTGGTAAAGTACGGACCCCATGGTAAATTCCTTGCTTGCCCTGGTTTTCCGGATTGTAAGAATACAAAACCTTATCTTGAGAAAATAGGTGTACCTTGTCCTCTTTGTGGAAATGATATTGTAATTCGTAAGACCAAGAAAGGAAGAAGGTATTATGGATGTGCCGGAAATCCGGATTGTACATTTATGACATGGCAAAAGCCTTCCAATATCCGTTGTGAAAAATGCGGAGGCGTTCTATTAGAAAAAGGAAATAAGCTGGTTTGCGAGGATGAAAAATGTGGTTATGTTGCCAGTAATGTAAAGTAAAATAATTTTTAAATTTTATTATACAAAACACAAAAAATAGGCTAAATTAGCTACAATTATCTAATAATATATGTAAAATCAAAGAAAAGACTATTGTTTTTAAAAATAATATGTGATAAAATTGAAAAGGTAATACAATTGGTTAATAATTACTAATGTATTACTATCTTCCATTATCACATATTATTTTTTTGGGGAAATCGGTTGGGGAGAACAAAGAAAACTGGGAGGAACCATAACATGAGCGTACAGTTGCTGGATAAAACCAGAAAGATTAATAACCTATTGCATAATAATAACTCGCATAAGGTAGTGTTTAATGACATCTGTGTTATCCTAAGTGAAATACTTGAATCAAACGTATTGGTCATCAGCCGTAAAGGAAAGGTTCTTGGTGTTAAGAATAGAAATGATATTGAGGAAATTAAAGAACTGATTAAGGATGCAGTCGGAAGACATATTGACAGCTTACTCAATGAGAGACTTCTGAATATTTTATCAACAAAGGAGAATGTTAATCTAAGAACTTTGGGATTTGAATTTGACAATGTTGACAACTATCAGGCAATTATAACACCAATCGATATTGCAGGAGAGAGGCTCGGAACTCTATTCCTATATAAGAAAGGATCTCAGTATACCCTAGATGATATTATCCTGAGTGAATATGGAACAACTGTTGTTGGATTAGAAATGATGAGATCCGTCAACGAGGAAAATGCAGAAGAGAGTAGAAAGGTTCAGATTGTCAAATCAGCAATCGGAACATTATCTTTCTCAGAACTGGAAGCGATTACTCACATTTTTGAAGAGCTGCATGGAAATGAAGGAATTCTGGTTGCCAGTAAAATAGCTGACCGGGTAGGCATTACCAGGTCCGTAATTGTTAATGCCCTTCGTAAATTTGAAAGCGCCGGTGTGATTGAGTCACGTTCGTCCGGAATGAAGGGCACCTATATCAGAGTTTTGAATGATGTAGTGTTTGATGAACTTAAGAAAATTAATAATAATTAATATTAGGAGTATAGAACGCAAAAGGATTTGTGGGAAAAGTAATCTCATAGGTCCTTTTTATTTTGCAATTGATTTAATAACAGAAATTTGTAGAAAATGTCGAATATTAACAATGCTTTTAATTGGGGATAAGTATATTATTCGATGGCAATATTCTCTAATTTGCTACATAATCATACAAGGTTTAGTATTATTATACTAATTTTTTAATTATATCTTGTGTTTTTTGAAATATTTATTATAATTAATAATAAATGGAAAGGAGTGTAACAATGATAGGGTCTAACGCATTTAATTACATTAATGTACTAAATTCGGCGGCAAATGCCAGTTTAGCAAGAAATAACGTTATAGCAAATAATATTGCAAATGTTGATACACCTAACTACAAAAGAAAAGATGTTCAGTTTGAATCTTATCTGAATTCTGCACTTTCCGGAGAAGAATCCCTGAATGAACGTGTAGCGGCTATTGATCTTGGTTCCTTAAAACCGAGGATTTATACAGATAATTCATCACTAAGCTACCGACTGGATGGTAATAATGTAGATCCTGATACAGAACATGCATTTCTGGCAGATAATCAGATTCGTTATTATACTCTATTAGATTCAATGACTCAGGAATTTAACAGAATGAAGTCTGTTTTATCTGCAAAATAACAGACCGTAATAAGAAAGAGGAGTACATAGATAACAGGGATGTTGACAATAGATAAAAATTGTAAAGGGACATAGGAGGGGTAAATTATGTCAATGTTGAACGGCCTGAATATTAGTGCCAGCGGAATGACAGCCCAAAGATTAAGACTGGATATTATATCGCAGAATATAGCAAATGTTAATACAACGCGTGATGCAAAGGGTAATCCTTATCAAAGAAAAATGGTTATTTTCTCCGAGAAAGGAACATCAAAATCGTTTGGTGAAATCTTAGGAGATGAGGTAAAAGGAAATGGCAGCGGTGTCAAGGTTACTAAGATTTTTGACGATGATAAAACAGCTATGCGTAAGGTGTATGACCCGTCACATCCAGATGCGGATGAAGATGGATATGTAACATATCCTAATGTAAATGTAGTACAGGAAATGACGGATATGATTGATGCATCGCGTTCTTATGAAGCTAATGTTACAGCTTTTAATGCTACCAAGAACATGGCTCTTAAGGCTTTAGAGATAGGTAAATAATATTAAGGGGGTAGGAAATGGACATATCTTCTATCAGTAAACTGGCAAATGTCAGTCAATATGGAAATTTAGCAACGAAAGCTTCTGAAAGCAATAACACTTCCTTTGATGATATCTTTAAGGCAGCTGTTAATATGGTGAAGGAAACCAATGGATACAACAATGCAGCGCAGGAGGCAGAAACAGCCTATTCCCAAGGACTTTTGGATAATCCGACCGATCTTATGGTTGCACAACAGAAAGCGAACTTGTCTTTGCAATATACAATAGCAGTTCGTAACAGTGTGATGGATGCTTATAAGGAAATAATGAATCTTCAGTTCTAATGCGGATCAAATATAAAGCAAATATATGCATAGGAGCATAGGATAATGGCGGAACGATTAAAGAAACTCGGAAAACAGTTATTAGAGATGTGGAATAAATTTACGAAAAAGCAAAAAACACTGATTATAAGTGCGGTCTGCGTTGTTATTCTTGCATTGATATTGCTGGTTTTTCTAATGAATAGGGTAGATTATACGTATCTTACGACCGGTAAAGATTTAAAAGAAGTCAAGCAGGTCACTGAGATACTGGAATCAAATAATATACCTAATAAATTCAATAGAGAAACTTTAGAAATTAAAGTTGACAGTAAAAAAATTGACAAAGCAGTCCTTCTTTTGACTGATGAAAATATAGCAACAGATGAGCTGACATTGAAGGATGTGCTTAAGAATAGCATTGAAACGACTAATGCGGATAAGAAAGTTAAAAATAATTATTTTCAACAGATTAGAATTGGAAATGAGTTAAAGGAGATTGAAGGTGTCGAGGATGCCACTGTTAATTACAAGCCTGACGGTGATGATGCAAGTATTTTAACAGAAGGTATGGACATCCCTGCAAGTGTTAGGCTTAAAATTAATAAAGACTTCAAGAAGGGTTCGGCAAATACCATTGCCGAGTATGTCGCTTCCTCAATCGGTAATGAAGACGCGAAAAAGATAAGGATTACGGATCAATATGGCAATCTTTTATACAGTGGAAAAGAAGACTTGTATACTGGTACTGTAACCGATAAGGCGGATTATGAACAGAAGCTTCAAAATACAATCGCTAATAATCTTTATATGATTTTGGTGAAAGCCGCCGATTTTAATGATGCTGAAATCGTACCACACCTTAAATTAAACGATGACAAGGTTACAGAATTATATAAGGAATACACTGCACCTGAGGGGATGGATCAGGGATTATACACCCACAGTAAAACAGATAAATCGACCACTACAAACGGAGCTGCCGGCGGAGTTCCGGGCACTTCATCCAATGATGGAGGAACATCTTATGAAAACGCTAATCCTTCCTCCTCCGAGAGCAAGACGGATAGTCAGGAATATGATTACCAGCCGAATGAACGCGTTAAGAATACAGAATATGGGGTTGGGGCTGTAGTACCGGAACAATCCAATGTTTCTATTGTTCTGATTAAAAATACGGATATTACACAGGATCAGCTGCAAAAGAGCGGAGCATTAAAAGGAACAACCTTTGATGCCTATGTGCTGGCACATAACGGTACGAAACCACTTCAAGTTGATAATCAAATGTATGCACAGGTTTCGAATGCAACAGGCATACCGACTGACAGAATTACGATTACTGCTGTTGAAAGAACTAATTTTATTCCTAAAGAGAAAGCAGCAATAAACTGGACAAACTTACTGATGATTGCTCTAGCTGTTTTGATTGTAGGACTACTTCTGTTTGTTGTATTTAAAGGCGTTAAGCCGGTTGAAGTTACCGAGCTGGAACCTGAATTATCTGTGGAACAGCTACTTGCAACAACGAAAGAAAATCAGACGATTGAAGATATTGAATTTAACGAGGTATCAGAGGTTCGTAGAATGATAGAGAAATTTGTTGATGAAAAACCGGAGGCAGTCGCACAATTATTGCGTAACTGGTTTAATGAAGACTGGGAATAAAATTGCCGTAGAGTGGCATTAGGGGGTAATTATGGCGAAATCAGGAAGTGGAGATATTACTGGTATTCAAAAAGCAGCTGTACTTTTGATCTCCTTAGGACCGGAACGCTCTGCAAGTATTTTTAAGCATCTTAAGGAAGAAGAAATTGAGACAATGACCCTTGAGATTGCGAATACAAGGAGTATTTCTCCGGCTATGAAAGATCAGGTAATGGATGAGTTTTATGAAATCTGTCTGGCACAGCAGTACATTGCAGAGGGCGGTATTACATATGCAAAGGAACTTTTAGAGAAGGCTCTTGGAGCTGATAAGGCGAAGGATGTCATCGGCAAGCTGACAGCTTCCCTTCAGGTACGCCCGTTTGAATTCGTAAGAAAGACGGATGCATCCCAGTTACTGAACTTCATCCAGGATGAACATCCTCAGACGATTGCTTTGATATTGTCCTATCTTTCACCGGGACAGGCTTCTACGATCATTTCATCATTGGCACCCGATAAACAGGCTGATGTTGCAAGACGTATAGCACAAATGGATCGTACCTCGCCGGATGTAATCAAAGAAGTGGAAAAGGTTTTGGAGCGAAAGCTTGCATCCTTGGTAAATCAAGATTACACAATTGTCGGCGGTGTAGATTCTATCGTAGAAATCCTGAATACAGTTGACCGCGGAACAGAAAAACATATTATGGAAACGCTGGAAATTGAGGAACCGGAACTTGCGGATGAAATCAGAAGAAAGATGTTTGTATTTGAAGATATTCTTAGTCTTGACGATAAATCAATTCAAAGAGTGCTTCGTGAAGTTGACAATAATGAACTTGCTGTTGCCCTGAAAGGTTCAAATGAGGAAGTACAGAATGTTATCTTTAACAACCTGTCCAAGCGTCTGGCGGCCATGATCAGAGAAGATATGGATTATATGGGTCCGGTACGTCTTAAGGATGTGGAAGAAGCACAGCAGAAGATTGTTAATATTATCAGAAAGCTGGAGGATTCCTCTGAAATCATCATTTCCAGAGGCGGAGGTGACGAGATCGTTGTCTAATATGATAAAGGCTTATTCCGTACGATATGATGATTTTGCTAAGAAAACAATTGATACACATTTCAGAATAGACAGAGTATTAGAAGAAAGACGTCAGTATACCCTTAGTTTACAGAAACCTAAGGAAGAGGGCTTTGTTGAAGGCTTGGAGGCGGTAGTTGTGGATCCAATTCCCTCTGCCACCGAAAATATAGAAAAAGCAAATGAGATTATTGAAAATGCAAAGAAGGAAGCCCAGATCATTATTGATGAAGCTAAAAAGGAAGCTGAGCGATTGAAAGAGGAAACTTATCAGACAGCTCAGAGAAAAGGCTACGAAGAAGGCATGATACAATCAAAGCGTGAAGCAGAGAAATTAAATGCCGAATATAGTGAGAAATCTCTAAGGCTTCAAAATGAATATGATGATATGGTACAATCTCTTGAACCGCAGATGGCACAGGTTATTGCATCTATGGTTGAAAAGATGACCGGGGTTATCGTAGAGGATAAGGAGGATATTATTCTTTATTTGATTCATCAGTCAATGAAGGACCTGGATAAGAGTAATTCCTATACCATCAGAGTATCTAATGAAGATTATGATTATGTAATATCTCATCAGGACATTCTTCTAAATACAATAGGCAAGGAAGTTAACTTGGATGTCATTCAGGATGCAAGCCTGACGAAGAATCAATGCCTGATAGAAACGGATCTGCGTGTAATTAATTGCAGTTTGGATGTTCAGCTTAATAATTTGATATCAGATTTGAAGTTAATTAGTAATATTTAGCATTAATTATATTTACCGATGAATAGGAGTAAAAGGAAAACACGATGATTTCAATCGATTTTGAGAAGTATAAGCAGTTGCTTGGGAAATCCTATGAAAAAGAAATCGGTAAGGTTATTAAAATGGTAGGACTTACGATTGAAGCGTCCGGTCCGAGTGCAAACCTGAACGATATCTGCTACATAATGGGAGACGATCCAAAGGATAAGAAGATAGCAGAAGTAATTGGATTTCGCGAAAACAGGATATTGCTTATGCCGCTTGATGATATGACGGGTATAGGAGTTGGATGCAGAGTTGAAAACTCAAATTCAACCTTTAAGATACCGGTTGGAGAAGAGCTTCTTGGTAAGACACTGGATGGCTTAGGCAAACCTATGGATGAGTCCGAAATAGGCAGTAATGTTTTTTATCCTGCAGAAGCACCACCGCCGGATCCCCTCAAGAGAAAGATTATCGATGAGGTATTGCCTCTTGGTGTTAAAGCGGTTGATTCAATGCTGACCATAGGTAAAGGGCAAAGAATCGGCATCTTTGCAGGCAGTGGAGTTGGTAAGAGCACCTTGCTTGGTATGTTTGCCAGAAACACAAAAGCAGATATTAATGTAATTGCGTTAATTGGTGAACGTGGCAGGGAGGTTCGTGAATTCATAGAACGTGACCTAGGAGAGGAAGGTGTTAAGCGCTCGGTACTGGTAGTTGCGACTTCTGATAAACCTGCATTGATTCGAAAGAAAGCAGCCAAAACCGCTACGGCAATTGCAGAATATTTTAGGGATCAGGGAAAAGATGTCTTGTTGATGATGGATTCACTTACCCGTTTTTCAATGGCACAGCGTGAAATTGGTTTAGCATCCGGAGAACCACCGGTTTCCAGAGGTTATCCTCCTAGTGTATATGCAGAAATGCCGAAGCTTTTAGAGCGTGCAGGTAATTCCGAGCACGGTTCCATAACAGGTCTCTACACAGTACTAGTAGACGGTGATGATTTTAATGAACCAATTACAGATACAGCAAGAAGCATTTTGGATGGTCATATCGTCTTATCAAGAAAGCTTGGACATAAAAATCATTATCCTGCAATTGATATACTGCAGAGTATTTCAAGATGCATGAGCTCCATTGTAACAGGCGAACATAAGGCAGCTGCTGGTAAATTGAAAAATGTTCTTGCTACTTATAGTGATGCGGAAGATTTAATTAATATTGGAGCATATAAGAATGGATCGAATGCTGATATAGATTATGCAATCTTAAAAATTAAGGAAGTAAACGCCTTCCTGCAGCAGGATGTTAATGAAAAGCTTGGATTTTCAGAAGAGATTGCGATGTTGATGGAGATTTTTGAGAAATAATGAAAAAATTTCGATATAAGATGGAAAGCTTGCTTCAAATTAAGTTTAAACTTGAGGATCAGGCAAAGATTGCTTACGGTAATGCCAGAATACGTTTATCAATGGAAGAAGAAAAATTGGCTCACCTGAATATTAAGAATGAGACTTATGAGAATGAGTTGAGGCATCTAAGGTCTGATGTACTTGATTTATTTAAAATAAAGCAATGTGAACAGGCAATTGATGTCTTGAAAACGATAATAAAGCAGCAAAAGACCGTGGTTAAGAATGCAGAGCATCGTTTGGAAATTTCAAGGATTCGTTTGCAGAATGCTATGGTAGACAGGAAAACGCAGGAAAAACTGAAAGAAAAAGCCTTCGAAGAATATATACTGGATTTTAACTCGGAGGAGAGCAAGGAAGTCGATGAACGAAACAGTTTTCATTATAGTGATCCGGCGTTTCATGAGGAGGATATCTGATGGCGAAAAAGAATAAGGCCGGCGATAGTGAGAAAAGAGAAGAAAAAAAAGAAGGCAATAAAATATTAACCACGTTGATTATTCTTTTAATTATTATTATCTGGCTGGCTGTATTTGGTATATTAATTAAGCTGGATGTTGGAGGCTTTGGTTCAGGGGTGTTGCGGCCGATTTTAAAGGATATTCCATTAATCAATATGATACTTCCCGATGATTCGGAAGAACAGATAGCTGAGGATGAGAGCAATCAGTATGACTCGTTGACAGCAGCGATAGCTAAAATCAAAGAACTGGAACAGATCATTGCTGATAACAATGCGATTAAGGATACCAGTAATACTAAAATAGCTGATTTACAGGCTGAGATTGACCGATTGAAGACATTTGAGAAGAATCAGAAGGCATTTGAGAAAAAGGTTGCTGATTTTGATAAGAATGTAATCTTTAATGATAAAGCTCCCAGTATAGATGAATACAAAAAGTATTATGAAGCCATTGATCCTACCAATGCAGCTAAACTATATCAGCAGGTGATAGAGCAGTTGCAGTATTCTGAGACTATTAAGGAAAAGGCGAATATATACAGGAATATGGATCCTGCTGCGGCAGCTTCGGTTTTTGAGACCATGACAGCTGATATTGAAAATGTATCGAAAATACTTTTGGCAATGAGACCAAAAGAAAGTGCTGCAATTATTGCCGAGATGGATCCGGTAGTTGCTGCAAAGATAACTAAGAAGATGCTGGATATGGACGAAGAAAAACTGGCAAATTAGAAGATTAAAAGAAGCGGGTATGCTTTTTTTAATAAATATTAAGAGGTACCGGAATCAGTACCTTGAAAGAAAGGAGGATAAACAGATGAAGACGCAAAATGTAATGACACAGGCAGCTAATCTATTTGGAAGTACAGCAGGAAGTGTTACTTCAAAAAGTAATCAGAAAGAGAATGATTTTGGTAAGCTGATGAATAGCAGTCTTAAAACATCAAAGGATATTTCTTGTGGTCATGATAAACAGGTAGTTAAGAAGACCTCTGATAAAACTGCAATGAAACAGGATCATTTAAAAAGTGAGAGCACAAGTTCTGCTGATACAAAATCTAATTCGGTGAATGATAACCAATCTGCCAAGACGAATGCCGCAAAAGTATCTAATCAGAAATCAAAGGATACTTCAAAAGACACAACCGGAATTACAAAGGGCGAAAAAGAGATCAAAAAACAGTCGGATCGGACTCTCTCCACAGATCAGCAGAGTCTTGCATTAATTCAGGGAATTCTGGAACAAATTCAGCAGATCGTTATGGATAGGCTTAATTTATCCAGTGAAGAATTGAATAAAATGTTAGATAGTCAGGGATTTACTCTTGCTGATTTACTTCAGCCTGAGAATTTACAGCAGTTAATCCTAGCAAATAGTGGTCAGACGGATATTATGAGTACATTAACGGATGAGAAACTTGCGGATTCGATGAAGCAACTGCTACAGAACCTAGAAGAAATTAAGACAGACAGTAAACTTGGTTTAACACCGGAGCAGATGAAAGCATTATTAGATCAGTTGAAAGCTAAGATGACAGAAGGCTCAGAAATATCCGGATCTATCGAACAGATACAAAGTCAGACTGACACATCAAAGCAGATGGAAGTGATTGCTTCACAGAGTAGTATGGATACAAAGGATACGACTGTAAATGCTTCTCAGGTAGCAAATACAGTAGATGAAGCTTTGTCACCTGCTGAGGTAGCTGCAAAAGTAGAAACAGGAACACAGACAAAATCTAACAATGATACGGGTAAGAATCTTAATAACCCGGATGGATTTCAAAATTTTGTAGATAATGTGGTTAAAGTGTCACAGAATATTCAACCAGAAATGAATAGTGATGCGGCTCGGGTAACAGATCTTAGGGAAATAGCAAACCAGATAATTGAACGTATTAAAGTATCCGTAACCTCCGATCATACATCCATGGAGCTACAATTAAATCCTGAAAGTCTGGGAAAGGTTAATCTTTCCGTTCACTCAAAGGAAGGTATTATCACAGCCCGTTTTATTGTACAGAATGAACTTAGTAAGGAAGCAATTGAAAGCCAGATTCAGACCTTACGTGAGACTTTAAATGGGCAGGGCGTTAAGATTGAGGCAATCGAGGTAACTGTATCAGCAAATGCATTTCAACAAAATAACTTCGATGAATCGAAAAACCAAACAGATATGAGCGAAAACAAATCTGGAAAAAAGATTTCGCTGGATGATGCAATCAATATGACGGAGACCGAAGGAGATCAGGGCAGTCCGGAAGATATCACAGGAATCAGAGGAAGCTTAGTTGACTACACAGCTTAAACGAATATCATAATATACGAAAGGAGGAAAACCATGAGTGATTTAGTATTGCCAGTTAAAGAGGGCAAGGTTGCGGATACATCAACGACAAAATCCACAGAGAAAGAAAAAACCAGTAACAGTAAATTGGATAAAGATGCATTCCTAAAGCTTCTTGTGACTCAAATGCAATATCAGGATCCGCTTAACCCGAGTTCTAATACAGAGTATGTCGCTCAGTTGGCAACATTTTCACAGTTGGAGCAGCTTCAAAATATCAGTAAAGATTCAACTACATCGCAGGCATTTAGTTTGGTAGGAAAAACGGTAGATATTATAACTGAGAATGCTACAGGTAATAAAGAAACAATTACTGGCAGAGTTGATTATGTCAGCCTCTCTAACAAAGTTGCAAAATTATCTGTTAACGGAAAACTTTATTCCATCGATGATTTAGCAACAGTTATTGATAGTGGCTATCTGCTAGAGCAGGGATTACCGACAGTCGATCAGAAGGTAATCAATTATGATGGAAAAGATCCGAAGGATCAAGATATTACCATAAATCTCGGTTCAGGTGATACTGTTGCAGATAATGTTGCGATAACCATTGATGGTAATGTTGTTGATTCAAAGCTGCTTAAATTATCCGATAACAAAGTAACGATTAATCAATCAGCATTCTCAAGTCTGAAAAACGGTAGCCATAAAGTCACGGTAGTATTTAATAATGCACTGTACACTACAGTTAGTGATAAAGTTACAGTTCAGGTTATGAATTCAACGGTAACTGATGATGCAACGAGCACAAACAATAGTGCTGGCACAAACAATACTACGGGCACAAATACTACTAATGCAAATGATACTACCAATAAAGGTAATAACAGTTAATATTACATAGGTAGATACCGCTTAGTTACATAGCCGAATAACGGCATATTGGAGGGTTTTTATGAATATTCCTGTAAATCAGTTCCCTTCCATTGAACAGATGACGCAACAGTTGAAAGCAGCGAAAAATGCTTCTTTGGCTCTTGGAAAACAGCTGTCATCGACTCCCTTTAGTGAAGTCCTGCAAAGTACACAGGCGGCAGCCGAAAGTAATGAGTTGAAGTTTTCCAAGCATGCGAACGAACGACTTGCAAGCCGCAATATTGACTTAACAGACGAACAATTGGAGCGATTGGAAATTGGTGCGAAAAAAGCTGGGGAAAAGGGAATTAATGAATCTCTGGTAATGTTAGACGATCTTGCCTTTATCGTAAATATTAAAAATAATACGGTAGTAACCGCAGTGAATAGCGGTGAGGATAAGATATTTACTAACATTGACGGGGCTGTAATCGTTTAAAAGCCGGACCTAATGGAGGCTTTTGTATCCATGAATGACAGATTGGATACACGATGAGAAAGCGAAAGATGGAGGTCATAAAGTTATGATGAGATCAATGTATTCTGGCGTAGCGGGTTTAAAAGTACACCAGACAAAAATGGACGTAATAGGTAACAATATATCGAATGTAAATACAATTGGATTTAAATCAAGTACGGTTAATTTTTCGGATGTACTTTATCAGACAACACAAAGTGCTTCCGGACCTAATGCACAAACAGGAACTTCCGGTCGTAATGCAATGCAGATTGGTCTTGGAGCTGGTGTTGCATCCATTACAGCTTCCATGACAACGAGTGGAGCATCGGAAAGAACAGATAATCCACTTGACCTTATGATTGAAGGGGATAGCTTCTTTATTGTTAATAACGGCGGAGCAAATTATTTTACCAAAGCAGGTTCATTTAATATCGATGCAGCCGGAACCCTTTGTACCGCAAGCGGAGCTAAAGTTATGGGTTGGCAGGTTGATCCGAATGATCCGACCAAGACAATAGCAGATACCGTATCTCCTTTAGCAATTATGTCTCCGGAAAATTTATATGCAGAACCGGAGGCTACAACCAATGTTAACATAACCGGTAATATTGATAGTAAGGATACTCAGCTAGCCAGTACTAATCCAAAAGGTGTACCCACTAATTTTTCTTTTTATGACAAAATGGGCAACATGTACACTGCGAATTTAAAAATTACGCAGGCAGAGGATGCTACCAACCAATATAATGTTGTTGTAACAGACATTACGGATTCAACCGGGCAGTCAATCTTTGTTAAGAAGGGTGTGCCTGATCCAACAACGGGTGCAATCGAATATGGGGAATCATCAATTACAGAATTTAATTTCGGAGGGATAAGTTATTCGGTTGAAAGTATAGATACAACAGATGGTAAAGTTAAACTTTCTAATGAACCAACAGTTTTAACCTTCAGTCCTTCTAACGGTACTTTTCTTGGTATAGGTGAGGATAATACTGCAACAAGTAAAAGTGTTGCACTTTCCCTAAAAGCAGATGCTTCCGATTTAGCAAGTCCATTTTCTGATGTTGATGTGGATTTTTCGTCAATTACAATGTTTGCCACTAGCGGAAGTTGTTCCTTAGAATCTGCTAAGGGAAGTCTTACGGGGCTTGGAGCTGGTAAGCCAGTAGGTAATATGAAGGGAATTAGTATTGACAAATCCGGTAAAATCTTCGGATCATATACGAATGGTGATAGCAAACTGTTAGGTCAGATTGCAGTTGCAAACTTTGCTAACCCGGCAGGCCTAGAGGCTGTCGGCAACAGTATGTTCGCAGCGACTCAGAACTCCGGCGAATTTGACGGAATTGGTCAGGATCCTACTCAGGGAGGCGGAGGCATAAAGACAGGTGTATTAGAAATGTCTAATGTAGACTTATCTCAGCAATTTACGGATATGATAACTACGCAAAGGGGCTTCCAGGCTAACTCAAGAATAATAACGACATCTGATACCTTGTTAGAAGAATTAATTAATCTGAAACGATAACAATGGGCTGATGTATGAATAAGAATGCCATATATCAGTAATGATGGGTGGCAGTAAACTGCCACCCATTTCAATATAATTATTTCTGCCGCTCAAATTCGCGGTGTTTCGGTAGATTGGAGGTTTTGATATGATTGAAGTTACCAGACTGAATGATAAGAAACTTATCATTAATGCCGAGTTAATTGAGAAAGTTGAGGAGACACCAGATACCATCATTACCCTTACATCTGGGTCTAAAATAGTGGTAAAAGAAAGTAGACAAGAGGTAAAAAATCTTGTAATATTATACAAAAAAGAAATATTTGGTCGAGAATTGTAAAGCTCGAATGTTTAAAATTCATATGTTGATTGTAGGTGGATGATTTTGGATTTCGCGTCCATAATTGGATTAATCTTATGTGCAGTAATCGTAGTGGCAGGAATTTTGTCAGGTCAATCTGGACCTGAGGTACTTTTTAACTTCTATGATCTTTCCTCTATCATGATTACTTTTGGAGGATCCTTATGCTGCGTATTGATCATGTCTTCAAGCCCTAGGGGTTTTATAGAGAATATAAAAAGCTTTTCACTTGTATTTAAAACAGTACCCTCTAATGAAGAACAAACGATCAGGAATATTATTCAGCTGTCTAATATAGCAAGGAAAAGAGGCCTTCTGGCTTTAGAAGAAATTGCAAACGAAATAGATGATGAGTTTATGAAAAAGGGTGTATTACTAATTGTGGATGGTACGGATCCCGAATTGGTTCGAAATATACTGGATACTGAGGTTGATTGTATAGAGACCAGGCATATGAATACCATAGGATTTTGGGAGTCCTTGGCGGCCATGGGTCCTGCTTGGGGTATGATTGGTACCCTGATTGGTTTAATCAATATGTTGAAACAAATGAGTGATGTTACCACAATAGGACCCAATATGGCAGTAGCATTAGTTACAACTTTTTATGGATCTATACTTGCCAACTGGATCTGCATCCCGATTGTGACAAAGCTAAAAGCAAACAATGCCAGGGAGATTATGGTAAAGGAAGTCATGATCGAAGGACTTTTATCCCTACAGGCAGGTGAAAACCCAAGGGTTATTGAAGAAAAATTGAAATCCTTCTTATCACCAACGAAAAGATTGTCATTAAGGTCAGAAGGTGGTGAAAACGTTGAGTAGAAGGAGACGGAGCTCACAGACAGGTGGACAGGCATCATGGCTGAATACCTTTGCGGATCTTATGAATTTGCTGTTGTGTTTCTTTGTCATGTTATTCGCGTTTTCAGATATTAATGTTGATAAATTTGAAAAGCTGTCCAAATCAATGGCAAATTCAATTGGAATATCAAAAGATAAAACAGCGATGAATGAAGTAATAAACCCGGGAATGTCACAGATAGATGGATTAGACAAGTATTATTCCGATTTGGAAGATGGATCCAAAGATACAAATACAAACGGGGAAGTTGATATTAATAAGGCACTTGCGGAGATTGATAAAAAAATGACGGCTGCTACATCAAAAATGTATGATGAGGTTTCAAATTTGGCTGATCAGTATCATTTATCCGATGATTTAAAACTTGACATTGCTCCTGATCATAAATACGTTCAGATGACTTTGGAGGGAACAATCCTTTATGACTCCGGTAAAGCAGAGATAAAAAAAGAATCACTCCCCATACTTGCTAATATAGGTGAGATATTAAAAAAATTCAAAGGTTATAATATCGAGATTACAGGTCATACCGATAACGTACCGACATCTGATAGTTCTAAATTTAAAAATAATAATTGGCTATCCTCTGCAAGGGCATTAAATGCCGCGGAATATCTGATCAATGAGTGTGGAATTAATTCGGCTAAGCTGAAGTATTCGGGTAGAGGAGAATATGATCCTATCAGCAGTAATGATACTGAAAAGGGGAGAGCAATGAACAGAAGAATTGAATTTAAAATTTATAACCAATACAGCAGTGAATGAGAAAGCATGGTTTTTTTAAGAAAATAATATTTATATTTAAATTTTATATAGATGTTTTCAGCTTTAAATATATTAATTCAGAAGAGAAAGATATGCACTATATAATAAGGGAGGGCTTTCGTAATGAAAAAAAACATATTGACAATTATTATTATGGCAATATCGCTCATCAATACCGTATTAATTGCTATGGTCATTTTTTCAGTTGTACCGACTGCCAATAAGACGAATCAGTTGGTATCAAAAGTAGCATCAATTATTAATCTGGAACTGGAAAATCCGGATGGTAGCAGTAAGGTTAAGGTTACTGATACAGAGAATTACTCCTTACCAGAACCAGTTCAATGTAATCTAAGAAGTACCGATGGAACCGATCATTATTTATCCGTTAAGTTATCCATCACTGAGAATATAAAACATGCTGATTATAAAGAACTTAGTGAAAAGGTGGATCCTAATGCAAATAAAATTAAGAATATTGCTGAAGATGTATTTTCCAAATATACCAGTGATGAACTTAAGTTGGAAGAGAATAAGGATAAAGCGAAAAAGCAGATATTAGAAGACATACACAACTACTTTGATTCTGATTTTATAATAGATATAGTACTTAGTGATTACTTAATCCAATAAGAAAATTGATGATTTTATTTATATTTTGTGTTATTATGTAACTAGTGAATTAGGAGGTAAGGACAATGGGCGATGTCTTATCCCAAAATGAGATAGATAATCTGCTGGCGGCACTCTCTAGCGGCGAGCTAGATGCGGATGAATATAAACAGAATTCGGAAAAGCAGATTAAGAATTATGACTTTGCCAGACCATCCAAGTTTTCCAAGGAGCACTTACGTACCTTGAACATCATATTTGAGCATTATGCCAGATTGCTTGCAACCAATCTTCCTGCATATCTTCGAAAAAATGTTCAGGTAGAGGTAAGAAATTCAGAGGCAGTCACATATTCTGAATTTACAAATGCCTTGTCAAATCCAGTATTATTAGGAGTCATTGATTTCGCGCCACTAGAAGGTAATATTATTATTGAATTGGCGGATAATCTTGGATATGCAGTAGTTGACCGTATGTTGGGGGGCGGAGGATATCCGCTTGATAAGGTAAGGGATTTTTCAGAGATAGAGTTATCTATTATTGAACGCATTTTCAATGTTTGTACTAATTTACTCAGGGAGCCATGGGCTACGGTGATACAATTGCAGCCACGGTTATTGCGAATTGAGACGAATTCCAATTTTGCACAGATTATCTCCCCGAGCGAAATGATCTCACTTGTAACGTTGAATGTTAAAATAGGTAATATTGAAGGAATGATGAATATTTGTCTTCCTTATGTCTGCCTAGAGCAGGTAATTGATAAATTGAATACTAAATATTGGTATTCCACAATGCAGTTAAAGGATGATAAATCCTATCAGGAAGAGATTGAGACTACCATATCAAAGGCAAGAGTTCCAATGCGAGCTATATTAGGTAAAAGTACAATTTCAGTTAATGATTTTATGAATATGCAAAAAGGTGATATCATTAAATTAAATTCAAAAGTAGAAGATGAATTAGCTATCTACGTTGGTAATCTACATAAATTTACCGCACTTCCGGGTGCATCCTCAGGCTCTTACGCGGTAAAAATTTCAACAATTATAAGAGGAGAGGAGTAAAGAATATGGATGGTATGCTATCCCAAGAAGAAATTAATGCTTTATTAAACGGTGTAAGTACGGATGATTCAGCTAATTCTATACAAGAAAATCTAACTGATGCGGAAAAGGATGCTATAGGTGAAATCTCAAATATCAGCATGGGTACAGCAGCGACGACATTGTTTTCCTTAGTGAATCAAAGGGTAAATATAACAACTCCTGTTGTAGAATATGCTACATGGAAGGACATCGTAAACAGTTATGATAAACCTTGTGTTTTCATACAGATATATTATGAAGATGGGCTTGATGGAAATAACATATTAATACTTAAGGAAAAGGATGTAAAAGTTATCACCGATCTGATGATGGGTGGAGATGGAACAAATATTGGAGGGGAATTGTCGGAACTTCATCTGAGTGCAATCAGTGAAGCAATGAACCAGATGATGGGTTCGGCTGCAACTTCGATATCTTCAATGCTTGAAAAAAGAGTAAATATCAGTCCGCCTACCTCTGCTATTGTCGATTTATATGAAAATATGAATGGCGAAAATATTGCAGAATTTTTGAAAGGTAATTTTGTCAGAGTCTCTTTTCATATGGAGATCGGAGATTTGGTAGACAGTGTGCTGATGCAGCTTTATCCGTTTGACTTTGCACGAGATTTATATAAACAGTTTATTCAAGCAACAACAATGGAACCGGATATTCCAACCAGATCACCAATGAATAATTCTTCAACAGCTACTCAGATACCTTCACAAAGTGTAGCACCTCAGGCACCTGTACAGCCTCAACCGACTGCAATGCCCCAGGGATACAATCCGTATCCGAATCAAGGTGTTATGCCAGGACAGGTTCCATATATGGCACCGGTAATGCAGGATGTCAGTGTCCAGCCCGTACAGTTCACTCCATTCAATCCTACGATGAGCGGGGTGGTACAACCAGAGAATATTGATTTGCTAATGGATGTTCCCTTAGAGGTAACGGTTGAATTGGGAAGAACCAGTAAATCAATCAAAGAAATTCTGGACTTTTCACCGGGAACAATTATTGAACTGAATCGTTTGGCAGGAGAACCAATTGATGTACTTGTCAATGGCAAATTTGTAGCGAAGGGTGAAGTAGTGGTTATGGAAGAGGCCTTCGGTATCAGAGTGACAGAAATAACAAAGCAAAGACAAATTAATTAAATATAATGTGATAAAATACAATAAGATAGGAGAAGAAATATGGCGAAAAGTATTTTGATATGTGATGACGCAGCTTTTATGAGAATGATGATTAAGGACATTTTAACAAAAAATGGTTATAACATTGCAGGTGAAGCAGAGAATGGTTTAAAAGCAATTGATAAGTACACGGAAACAAAACCGGATTTGGTTATGATGGATATTACGATGCCTGAGCTGGATGGTATACAGGCGCTTAAGAAAATTAAAGCAACCGATCCAAGCGCTAATGTTATTATGTGTTCCGCAATGGGGCAACAGGCAATGGTTATCGAATCTATCCAATCTGGAGCAAAGGATTTTATTGTTAAGCCTTTTCAGGCAGACAGAGTTTTGGAAGCAGTTAAGAAAGCGGTGGGTTAATTGTCGGGAAAAGCTATGGTTCTTTTGCTAGGAAACCTTGGTGCAACTCCAACATCATCACCCATCAAAAATAATGTAATTGGTGAAGTATCGCGTTCAAATAGTATTATGGAATTAATAAAATTAATATTTATTTTAATATTGATTCTGGTAGCCGCCTATTTTACAACAAAATACATTGGCAAGATTTCTATGGGGCAGCTTAAAAACAGTAACTTTAAGGTGATTGATACGTATCGTATCAGTTCAAATAAGTTATTGCAGATAGTAAAGATTGGTAATAAGTTTGTTGTTATTTCTGTCGGAAAAGATGCAGTGAATTTCATAACAGAATTGGATGAATCCGAAGTATTTGTAAGAGAAGATAATGCGAAAGAAAGTGTTAATTTTAAGCAAATACTTGAAAAGATGAGAAATAAGACAGATGGCAAGTAAAAATCATTCAATTACAATACATATAAAGGTTGGTAGACATGAATAAACATGTTAAAAAACGCTTTAAAAGAAAACCTGCCATCATCGTTATGATGTTAACGATATGTATGTTGGGCTTTTTTAGCGGTAACTATGCTTCGGCATCAACTGTTAAAAGTAATAAAACATCTGCTGACAGTACTGACACAACAAATAAATTAGATAATGCTAATAATAGCACGGATTCATCTAAAGATAGTCTGGATGCTTCGGTGGGTCCGTTTAAAATCCAGTATAATGCGGATCAGAATAGTGCGGACAAGAATAAAGGATTATCGTCCGCTCTGCAGATGCTTTTGATATTAACTGTAATCAGTTTGGCTCCATCAATATTGATTATGTTAACATCATTTAGCAGAATTATAATCGTACTCCATTTTGTCCGATCTGCGATAGGAACACAGACGACACCTCCCAATCAGATTCTAGTAGGGCTTGCACTGTTTATTACTCTTTTAGTTATGTCGCCGACATTTGATAAGATTAATACTGATGCAATTCAACCACTTGCTGCTAACAAAATAACACAAGAGGAAGCCTTTGATAAAGGCATTGCACCGCTTCGTACATTTATGCTAAGGCAGATTGATGTGGGAGGAACAAAAGATTTAAAACTTTTTATGGATATTGCTAAAATAAAACCAGTAGAAAAAATTGATGATATTCCAACCCAGGTAATTATTCCTGCATTTATTATCAGTGAGTTAAAGAAAGCGTTTATAATTGGTTTTGTTATTTACATACCATTTATTATCATTGATATGGTAGTGGCATCGACCCTGATGTCAATGGGTATGATGATGCTACCGCCTACGATGATATCTATGCCATTTAAAATATTACTGTTTATTATAGCGGATGGATGGAATTTAATAATTGGACAAGTTGTCAAGACATTCTATTAACGGGAGATGAGTCGGTATGAATGAAAATATAATTATTGATATTGTAAGAGATGCTTTATATGTAATAATTAAAACATCGGCACCAATGCTACTCATCTCCCTGATCGTCGGCTTAATTGTCAGTGTGCTACAGACTGTTACCTCAATACAGGAGCAAACCCTCACATTTGTTCCCAAACTAATTGCAATATTTATAGTTTTAATGCTGTGCGGTAATTGGATTTTAACCACATTGAGGGAATATACAGTCAATCTTTTTTCAAATTTTGGATACTTTATTCATAATTTATGACAATTTCAATCGAAAATTTTGATGCTTTATTACTAATACTTGTGAGGATTACCGGATTTATTTATACGGCTCCTTTTTTTTCGTTAAGGAATGTTCCATTCAGAATTAAGACCGGGTTATCAATATTTCTGGCTGCTATATTATTTTATACAGTACCTTTTGAACAACCGGAGTTTGCAGGAGTTATTGATTATTCAATCATTGCTATCAAAGAGGCTCTTGCAGGCGCTATCATGGGCTTGTTTGCTAATATTGCCTATTATATATTGAATTTTTCTGGACAATTTCTTGATATGCAGATTGGATTTTCTATGGTAAATGAGATAGATCCAACGACAAGTATTCAAAATACCATTACGGCAAATTTATATGGTTATTTAGTATTGCTTATTATGATGATTACGAACTTGCATCATTATTTCCTAAAAGCAATCATTGAATCATTTCAGATTATTAATATAGGTAAAGTAAATATAAATCCGAATTTGAGTACACTTATGGTAAGGTTTATTTCTGATTATTTTGTAATTGGTTTTCGCATTGTGCTCCCGATCTTTGCAGCTATTTTAGTAGTTGATACCATATTGGGAATCCTGGCTAAAATGGCTCCGCAGATGAATATGTTTGTTATCGGTATGCAGGTTAAGGTATTTGTCGGACTTTTAGTTCTTGCAATTATTATTGGAATGGTACCCGCAGTTGCAGATTTCATATTTAATGAAATGGTATTAATGCTAAAAGATTCAATAGCACTTTTAAAATAAGTAAATGTTATAACAATAAAAGTTGATATGAGGAACATTGTATGATAGAGGAAGAGAAAAAAAAATATAACATTTACCTTCTTCATTATAATCTTCAATTTTTTGCAGATAAAGGTGCGGATAAAACAGAGGAACCTACCACAAAAAAGCTTAGTGATGCAAGAAATGAAGGTCAGGTTGCCAGAAGCCAGGAGCTAATTACTTCTGCCGCATTGGCTACATTATTTATAGTTCTTAAGTTATTTATTGGTTTCTTTGGTACACAGTTTAGAAACTCATTTAAATTAATGTTTGGCAATATAGATAAATTGACGAATCAGGAATTTAATATGTTAAATGCACAAAGTCTTTTGGGCGAAGCATTTCGTATTATTTTATTTACCTGTATGCCGGTTTTTATCTTTATTATAGTAATAACTATAATTATTATTTTGTTTCAGGTTAAATGGAAGATTTCTGGTAAATTAATGAATCCTAAATTTAATAAGATAAATCCTATCAATGGTTTTAAGAGGATTATATCCAAAGATAATTTAGTTAAATTAATTATTGAAATTATTAAAATTGTTATTATCAGTTATGTTGCATATAGCACATTGAAGAATCAATATAAGACATTGACGATCTTTTATGACTTAAAGTTAGAAAGCGCAGTAATTCTTCTTGGAAATATCATCATAAACCTAGGTTTAAAGATTAGTGTGATCTTTTTGGTAATTGGTTTTGCAGATCTTATTTATCAGAAGTTAAAATTCAAAAAGGATATGAAAATGACGAAGCAGGAAGTTAAGGATGAATTTAAGAATACTGAGGGAGATCCTCTCATCAAAAGCAAAATTCGTGCTAAGATGAGGGAAGTATCCACGAAACGAATGATGCAGTCTCTCCCAAAGGCGGATGTAGTTATTACAAATCCTACTCATCTTGCAGCTGCAATCCAATATGATAAGAATGAATCAACTGCACCTGTTTTAATCGCAAAAGGAGCAGACTACCTGGCACAGAAGATAAAAGAGGTTGCAAAGGATAACAATATTGAAATTGTAGAAAATAAACCGCTTGCCAGAATGCTTTATTATAATGTTGAAGTTGGGGCGGAGATACCGCCTGAACTATACCAGATGACTGCTGAAGTACTTGCTTATGTATACGGGCTCAAGAATAAAGTAAGTTAATTACATATTTAAATAGGATAATCTGGAGGCAAAGCCACTTAAATACATAAATTATAGGCAAAGCTTCTAATACATAGATAGGGGGCAAAGCCTCCAAATAAAATAAAAGATAGGAGGCAAAGCCTCCAAATAAAGATAGGAGGCAAAGCCTCCTAAAAAAAGATAGGAGGCTTGTAGGAATGAAGAAAAATGATTTGATTGTTGGATTATTTTTAATTTCTGCAATCGTATTTTTAATTATCCCTATCCCTACCGTTTTACTGGATATGCTGCTGGCATTAAATATCTCTATTGCTATGGTTGTATTGTTTAATGCTATGTTTACGCAGGAAGTTCTTAATATGTCGGCTTTTCCGACAATTCTTTTGTTTACGACCATATTTCGTATTTCGTTAAACGTATCTAGTATAAGAGTTATCTTAACCACAGGTAAACCCGGTAATGTTATTACTACCTTCGGTAAGTTCGTAGGTGGTAATAATCTTGTTGTTGGTATCATTATATTCATCGTTTTGATCCTGGTACAGTTTATGGTTATCAATAAGGGTTCTGAACGTATTGCAGAAGTAACTGCCAGATTCACTCTAGATGCAATGCCAGGTAAACAGATGGCAATAGATGCTGATTTGAATACAGGTACAATTACGGACAAAGAGGCAAAGCAGCGTCGTGATAAGATACAGGCGGAATCAGCATTCTTTGGTTCGATGGACGGTGCTACAAAGTATGTTAAAGGAGATGCGATTGTTGGTCTGATTATCACCATCATTAATTTGGTCGGTGGTACTGTTATGGGTGCTACCCAGTTGGGATTTGGTATATCGGATGCATTTTCTCATTTCGCCATTCTGGCAATTGGTGATGGTCTGGTCAGCCAGATTCCATCCTTAATGATATCACTTGCTACTGGTATTCTAGTTACGAAGGCATCAAAGGAAGCAGACTTTGGCGATTTGCTTATTAAGCAGCTGTTTAATATCCCAAAGGTATTATATATGGTTGGCGCAAGTGTCATTGTTCTTGGCTTTTTCACTCCATTAAATGATATAATATTTGCATTATATGGAGCGCTGTTTCTTATATCAGGGAGAATTATTGCTAATAAAATTGAGGTTACGGCAATTGAAGAGGAAGTATCATCGGAGGAGGCCTCAGCGAATGAAATTAGGAAGCCGGAGAATGTCGTATCACTTCTTCAGGTAGATCCAATCGAATTGGAATTTGGTTATGGTATTATTCCTCTTGCAGATGCAAACCAAGGCGGAGATTTACTTGACCGTGTCGTATTAATTCGAAGACAGATTGCATTAGAGCTTGGTTGTGTTGTGCCGATGATTCGTTTAAGAGATAATATTCAGTTGAATCCGAATCAATATATCATAAAAATCAAAGGCATTCAGATCAGTGAAGGTGAAATACTATTTGATCACTATATGGCGATGAACCCGGGATATGTGGAGGAAGAGATAACAGGTATTCCTACCTTTGAACCCTCCTTTCATCTGCCCGCAATCTGGATCACGGAAGGTCAGCGTGAACGAGCAGAGACGCTTGGATATACGGTTGTGGATCCACCTTCTATTATTGCGACTCATCTGACAGAGATTATCCGCAGCCATATTTATGAGCTTCTAACCAGACAGGATGTACAGAATCTTATTAATAATATACAAGGAACACATCAGACATTGGTTACGGAACTTGTTCCAAAGCTTCTTAGTATCGGTGAGATACAGAAGGTACTGCAAAATCTTCTTCAGGAGGGTATATCAATCAGAGATCTCGTGACGATACTTGAAACACTGGCAGATTATGCATCAACCACGAGGGATTCGGATGTTCTAACAGAATATGTAAGGCAAAGTTTGAAACGTGCTATTTCCAATAAGTTCTTCCCTCAAAGTGAAATGACCAGCGTTGTTACACTAGATCCTAAAGTTGAACAGGATATTATGGGTGCGGTAAAACAGTCCGAGCAGGGTTCTTATC
>JAEWMT010000101.1 GCA_023393095.1 Bacillota bacterium | reverse complement strand
ACGCAGAGGGCGGTATTAACGGGAAAAAGATCCAATTTAAATTTGCAGATGACGAGCATGATGCTGAAAAATCAGTTAATGCTTATAACACCTTAAAAGACTGGGGTATGCAGATTCTTATGGGAACTGTAACATCTGCACCTTGTAAGGCAGTTGCAGCAGAAACCGCAAACGACAATATGTTTGAATTAACACCTTCCGCTTCTTCCACAGATGTTATTACAAACGGCAATGTATTCCAGGTATGCTTTTCCGACCCTAACCAGGGAATCGCTTCCGCAAAATATATTGGTGAAAAGAAGATTGCAACAAAGGTTGCAGTTATTTACAATAGCTCTGATGTATATTCCTCCGGTATTTATGAGAAATTTGCACAGGAAGCAAAGAATCAGAATATTGAAATAGTTGCTGCTCAAGCATTTACTGATGACAACAAATCAGACTTTTCTGTACAAATTCAAAAAGCGAAAGATAAGGGTGCACAATTAGTATTCCTTCCTATCTATTATAACGAAGCAACTTTAATATTAAAACAGGCTAATGATATTGGCTTCAAACCGATTTTCTTCGGATGTGACGGACTTGACGGTATTCTTGGTGTTAAAAACTTTGATACTAAATTAGCTGAGGGCGTTATGCTTCTAACTCCTTTCGCAGCAGATGCTAAGGATGAAAAAACTCAGAAATTTGTTAATGATTATAAAGCAGCTTACAAAGATACACCGAACCAGTTTGCTGCTGATGCATACGATGCAATATACATCCTGAAAGCTGCTATTGAAAAAGCTGGTGTTACACCTGATATGAAGAGCTCCGATATGTGTGACAAATTAAAGACTGCTATGACAGAGATTAATGTTGATGGTCTGACAGGTGCAGGCATGACATGGGCAGCAACCGGTGAAGTAAATAAAGCTCCTAGAGCTATCAAGATCGAGAATAGTGCTTATGTAGCAATGGAATAATGTAAAGATAAATTTATATTAAATTAAGTTATTATTATATTGTAATATTATTGACAGAGGGGTCTTTAAAAGTATCCCTCTGTTAATTTGATTGATTTATACATATAAAATCATGTATATTGATACTAGTTTAAGTTGTATCATTCTCGGCACTATGATATAATCCATTTGTGAATTATTTATTAATTAATATTCCTCATTTAAAACGGTTAGTGAGAGAAAATGCAAAAAATGCATAGAGTTCAATATGCAGACGGGGGTAACTATGAGTTTTATTTCATATTTGATTAAAGGAATCAGCCTAGGCAGCATATATTCGATTATTGCGCTTGGTTATACAATGGTTTATGGTATTGCAAAGATGCTGAACTTCGCACATGGTGATGTTATCATGATCGGTGGATATGTTATTTTTATTATGATGAGTTCTATGGGTCTTAATCCATTGATTGCTGTGCTTGCATCTGCTATATTATGTACGGTATTAGGTGTCACAATTGAACGAGTTGCATATAAGCCATTAAGAAAGGCATCTGCACTTGCCGTATTAATAACAGCAATTGGAGTTAGTTATCTTTTACAAAACGTTGCTCTTATCATTTGGGGAGCAGATACGAAATCATTTAGTTCGGTAGTTTCCATACCGGCATTAAAGTTGGCTGGTGGTAAGCTTACCATTTCAGGTGAGACAATTATTGCAATTCCTATTTGTATCATTATAATGATAGGACTTTCAATTTTTATAAAGAAATCTAAGACGGGCCGTGGAATGCTGGCTGTATCTGAGGATAAGGATGCAGCAGTATTGATGGGGGTTAACGTTAATAAAACAATTGCGATAACGTTTGCAATCGGATCAGCGCTCGCTGCTATCGCAAGTGCCCTGATGTTCTCTGCTTATCCCAGTCTTACTCCAACTGCAGGCGCTATGCCAGGTATCAAAGCGTTTGTTGCAGCAGTATTTGGCGGTATTGGTTCTGTACCCGGTGCTATGCTTGGAGGTATTCTTTTAGGTGTTATAGAGATAATAAGCCGTGCCTACATTTCATCGCAGTTATCTGATGCAATTGTATTTATTGTATTAATAGTTGTTCTGCTAGTAAAACCGACAGGTATTCTCGGTAAGCAGATGCAAGAGAAAGTGTAGGTGGCAATAATGAAAAAAACAACACGAAACAATATTATTACCATAGGTATTATAATAGTTGCATATATTATTTGTCAGATATTAATCAGCGCTGATATTATGTCTAACTTGTTACAAGGATTATTGGTTCCGATTTGCTATTATTCAATTATGGCAGTATCACTGAATCTGACGGTTGGCATATTAGGTGAGTTAAGTCTTGGTCATGCAGGCTTCATGTGTATCGGTGCATTTACAGGAGCATTCTTCTCCAACGCAATGGTGACAACAATTGACAATGTGTTCATTCGTTTTACATTGGCAATTGTCATAGGTGCTTTATTTGCTGCATTATTCGGAGCGTTAATCGGTGTGGCAGTATTGCGTCTGAAGGGAGACTATCTGGCAATCGTAACGCTTGCCTTTGGTGAAATTATTAAGAATATAATTAATGTTTTATATATCGGTATTGATGGAAAAGGCATTCATTTTTCTATGAAAGATACCGTGTCCTTGAATCTTGCTACGGATGGAAAAGTTATTGTGAAAGGTGCACAGGGTATCTCAGGAACTCCGAAGGATACAACTTTTATTATTGCTGTTCTTCTTCTGATATTAACTTATCTTATCGTATCTAATTTAGTGCATTCTCGTTCTGGAAGGGCGATCATGGCAATTCGTGATAACCGTATTGCAGCGGAATCTGTAGGTATTGATATAACGAAATTTAAATTACTTGCGTTCACCATCTCAGCTGCTTTAGCCGGTGTTGCCGGAGTACTATATTCCCATAATATTTCGAGTCTTGTTGCTACACCAAAGAATTTTGGATATAACCAGTCTATCATGATTCTGGTCTTTGTTGTACTTGGTGGTATGGGTAATCTAAGAGGCTCAATCATTGCAGCGCTGGTTCTTACTATCCTACCGGAATATCTGCGATTCTTGCAAGATTATCGTATGCTGATTTATGCTGTGGTATTAATTTTTATGATGATATTCAGCTGGAATCCTACTCTTATTAATTGGCGTAAAAATCATTCAATTAAGAATTTGTTTACTAAGAAGACGAAGGAGGCGGCTTAACTATGGCAATGTTATCAGTTAGTAATCTAGGTATCTCCTTTGGTGGTCTAAGGGCGGTAGATTCCGTTAACTTAACAATTGAAAAAGGTGAATTGTATGGATTGATCGGGCCGAATGGCGCAGGAAAGACGACTATATTCAACCTTTTGACCGGTGTATATAAGTCGGATACGGGACGCATTCTTCTAGATGATAAGAATATCACGGGTCTTAGTACAATCGAGATTAATAAAGCTGGAATTGCAAGAACATTTCAGAATATCCGTCTGTTTAAGAATTTGTCCGTACTTGATAATGTAAAGGTTGGTCTTCATAACGATCATAAATATTCTACTGCTTCAGGAATTTTGAGATTACCTGCATACTTTAAGGCTGAGAAGCGAATGAATGAGGCTGCTTTCGATATACTGAAGGTATTCGGACTTGATGGGGAGGCTGACAGACTGGCCTCGAATCTTCCTTACGGAAAGCAAAGAAAGTTGGAAATTGCTAGAGCGCTTGCAACCAATCCAAAGCTGCTTCTGCTTGACGAACCCGCAGCTGGTATGAATCCTGCGGAAACAGATGAGCTTATGGAAACGATATCTTTAATACGTGAAAAATATCATGTAACTATCTTATTAATTGAGCATGATATGAAGTTGGTAGCCGGTATTTGTGAAAAGATCTTTGTTTTAAATTTCGGTCAACAGTTGGCAAACGGATCACCGAAGGATGTACTTAATAATCCTGAGGTTATTAAAGCATATCTGGGTGAATAAAAAAATTGGATTAAATTGAAAGAGGATTTAAGTTCTCTTAATAAGGATGAGAGTTAAAATCTTATAAAAGCTAGGGTGGATAAATCCATATGAAAGCAAAGGAGATAAATTCTCCTTATATAGCAAGGGAGGTAATTCTCCTTAAAAAGTAAGGGAGATATAATTTTCCTTAAAAAGCAAGGGAGGACAAATCCTCCTTAAAAAGCAAGGGAGGATAAATCCTCCTACAAGGCAAGGAGGATTGGAAAGATTATGGCCATGCTTGAAATAAAAAACTTACAAGTATATTATGGAGTGATACAGGCAATTAAAGATGCTTCCTTTGAGGTTAACGAGGGAGAGGTTATAGCATTAATCGGTGCAAATGGTGCCGGTAAAACTACGATTTTGCATACAATTACCGGTCTGATCGGGGCAAAAGGCGGAGAAGTTCTATATGAGGGCAAGGATTTGCAGAAGATTCCTGCTCATAAGATTGTATCACTTGGAATTGCACATGTACCTGAGGGTAGACGAGTTTTCTCACAGCTGACGGTTTATGAAAATCTTCTTATGGGTGCGTTTACTCGTAATGATCAGGTTGAAATAGCCGCGTCACTAGAAAATGTATATAAGAGATTTCCAAGATTAAAGGAACGAAAAAGCCAGCTTGCCGGGACATTAAGCGGTGGTGAACAGCAGATGCTTGCAATGGGACGTGCTTTAATGTCACATCCGAAAATAATTCTGATGGATGAGCCATCTATGGGTCTATCACCAATTTTAGTGGAAGAAATATTTGATATAATAACAAGTATCAGCAAAAGCGGTACAACGGTTCTTCTAGTTGAACAGAATGCTAAAAAAGCCCTGGCAATTGCGGATCGTGCTTACGTTCTGGAAACCGGTAAAATCGTATTAGAAGGTGACGCGAAAAAGCTGATGAATGATGAATCTGTTAAAAAAGCGTATTTGGGTGAATAAAATGTATTATAGTAAAATATCATAGCCATGAGTAGGCAGGAGGGATTCATATGAGTAAATATGTAATTACTATTGCAAGAGGTTATGGCAGTGGCGGAAGAACAATAGGAAAAATGCTGTCAGAACAGCTGAATATCCCATATTATGATAGGGATCTTCTTAGATTAGCTTCGGATGATAGCGGTATTAACGAGCAGCTGTTTGCGAAAGCAGATGAAAAGTTGAAGAAAAGTAGGCTATTTAATATCGCAAGTAAAGTTTACAAGGGAGAGATAATACCTCCGGATAGTGATGAGTTCGTATCCAATGACAATTTATTTAATTATCAGGCGAAGATTATAAAAGAACTGGCTGATGGAGAATCCTGTATTATCATTGGAAGATGTGCAGATTATGTTCTAAAAGATTATGATAATGTAGTGAAGGTATTTGTTCATGCTCCCTTAGATGATTGCATCACTAATGTAAAGGCAATTACGGATAAATCGGAAAAAGAAATAGAGAAACAGATAGCTTCCATTGATAAGCACAGATCGGAATATTATAAATATTATACCGGAAGGGACTGGGAGGATGCAAAGAATTATGATCTTTGTTTAAATAGCAGCAATCTCGGCTTCCAAAAGTGTGTTGATATTGTAAAAGCTTATTTGGATATACGATTTCATTGAGTTCTTAAAGAAAAGTTAATATGAATTAAGATAGGATGCATTGTGTTATCATGATTATAACATAAATGCATCCTTATTAGTTTCATACGAAAACATATCTTGTTACAGTTCAGCTATATCCTTAACAGTTTCAAACAAAAGTATTGATAGTGTATCATATATATGTTATACTTTACACCAAAAATTGCTATGGCACATGTCCGGAAAAGAGGTATACAATGATTTCAGATAAAATGATTGATTTGGTAAATAACAGTTCCGTTATCAGGGCTATGTTTGAAGAAGGAAAGAGGCTAGCCGGTATATACGGAGCAGAGAATGTATTCGATTTTAGTCTTGGTAATCCCAGCGTAGAACCGCCAGTACAGATCAAAGAAGCGCTTCTTCAGATTATCAATGAGGAAAGTCCGAATCTGGTACATGGCTATATGAACAATTCCGGTTATGAAGATGTTAGGGCGAAAATAGCCGAATCCATTAATCAGAATTTTCAAACCTCCTTTCAGGAAGAGAATATAGTGATGACCGTTGGAGCAGCCGGCGGATTGAATGTAATCCTGAAATCGATTCTAAATCCGGGGGATGAAGTTATTGCCTTTGCACCATTTTTCGGAGAATATCGTAATTATGTTGCTAACTTTGATGGAAAACTTGTTGTAGTTACTCCGAATACGATTGATTTTCAGCCGAATCTGACAGAATTTGAGTGTAAAATAACAAATAAAACCAAAGCGGTGATTGTAAATACTCCGAATAATCCTACCGGTGTGGTTTATTCTGAGAAAACCATTATAGAACTTTCTGAAATTTTGAATAGAAAACAGAAGGAATTTGGCAGCTCCATTTATTTGATCTCGGATGAGCCTTATCGCGAACTTGCATATGATGGAGTAGAGGTTCCTTATCTTACAAAATATTATAATAATACCATCGTAGGTTACTCCTTCAGTAAATCATTATCATTACCCGGTGAGAGAATCGGATATCTTGTAATCCCGAATGAGGTGGATGCATTTGATAATATGATTCAGGCGGCAAATGTAGCAAACAGAATTCTTGGTTATGTGAATGCACCATCCTTGATTCAAAGGGCAGTCGCAAAATGTCTTGATGCCAAGGTTGAAGTTGAGATCTATAACCGTAACAGAGAATTATTATATAATAGCCTGGTATCCTACGGATATCAGTGTGTAAAACCTCAAGGAGCCTTCTATCTGTTTGTTAAGGCACTTGAGGAGGATGATAAGGCATTTGCCGGCAAAGCGAAGGAGCATAATCTTTTGATCGTTCCCGGATCTTCTTTTGCTTGTACTGGTTATTGTCGAATCGCATATTGCGTGGATTACTCTATGATTGAGCGCTCTCTTCCCAGATTTAAAAAGCTGGCAGAGGAGTACGGTTTATAAAAGAAAGGAAAATGTATATGAAGCCATGGGAGAATAATATTCGTACAGTCGTACCCTATGTTCCTGGAGAGCAACCCAATAAAGAGGGTATGATCAAACTCAATACTAACGAAAATCCTTACCCACCTGCCCCAGGTGTCGAAAAAGCTCTGCTAGGGTTGGACACCGATCTATTAAGACGTTATCCGGATCCTACTGTTAATCAATTGGTAGAGGAACTGGCTCATTATTATCATTTGGATAAAGAGCAGGTATTTGTTGGTGTGGGATCGGATGATGTACTTGCAATGGCATTCATGACTTTCTTTAACTCAGAGAAACCGATCTTTTTTCCGGATATTACTTATTCTTTCTATCCGGTTTGGTGTGATCTTTTTCGCATTCCGTATCAGAAGCAACCTTTGGATGAGAATTTCTTAATTGTGAAAGAAGATTATTATAAAGAAAACGGTGGGGTAGTCCTTGCAAATCCCAATGCGCCTACATCTATTTATGAAGATTTGCCTGTAATAGAAGATATTATAAAGAATAATCAGGATGTAGTTGTAATCGTTGATGAAGCCTATATTGATTTTGCGGGAAAATCAGCCATTGAACTGATATCAAAGTATGATAATCTGTTGGTAATTCAAACCTTCTCGAAGTCCAGATCTATGGCCGGAATGAGAATTGGTTTTGCCATGGGAAATGCTGCATTGATAAAAGCCTTAAATGATGTAAAATATTCCTTTAACTCTTATACAATGAATCAAACCGCAATTATTGCGGGTGCAGAGGCAGTAAAGGATGTAGTATATTATGAAACAATGATTAAAAAGATTATTGAAACCAGAGATAAAGCGGAAACCATGTTAAAACAGCTTAATTTTTCCTTCCCGAAATCAGGAGCAAACTTTATATTTGCAACTCACAATAAAATTCCTGCGAATGAGATATTTGAAGCTCTGCGTTCCAATCATATCTATGTCAGATATTTTAATTTACCACGTATTAATAATTATCTTCGCATTTCCATCGGAACAGATGAAGAAATGGAAAAACTTTACACATTTTTGCGAAACTACATTGAAGACTACGATAAATAAATATCAGAATACATAAGACCGCTTAATATGGCCATCTTTATAGAGATTTATAGTACTATTAGGTAATTGCGAAACTCATAAATTATAGATATTGTATACACAGCAAATACTATTTCGGAGCGGAAGTTAAGCCCGAAGGAAGCGTTGGAGCGGAGAAATATGTATCTGCTGTGTATACAATTACAAAGACTATATAGTTTCGCAATACCTATATAGTACTATCCGTGGAGGAAACCAGTTATGAGAATATTAATTGCTGAAGATGACTTTGCCAGCAGGAAATTTATGATGCGGTTTTTGTCCCAGTACGGTGAATGCGATGTTACCGTTGATGGAGAAGAAGCGATAGAAGCATATAAAATGGCTATGGAAACAGGTGAGCACTATGACCTGATTTGTATGGACATTATGATGCCGGTAGTAGATGGATATGAGGCTTTGAAGCAAATTCGGGAAATAGAGGAGAACTATAATCTTCCGGAAGAAAAAAGATCAAAAATAATAATGACAACAGCCTTAAGCGAAGGAAAAAATGTAACCAAGGCCTTTGAATTTGGTTGCACTGCATATGCCGGAAAGCCAATTGACAGAGAAAAGTTTGAGAATGAATTACGTAAGCTTGAACTAATCGGGAGCTAATTATGAATTATCAAAAAGAATTGGATATTATAATTGAAAAACTTAACAAAGACCAACACCGGCCTAAATTGCTGATCCATAGCTGCTGTGCTCCTTGCAGCAGCTATGTTTTAGAGTATTTATCAAATTACTTTGATATAACGGTTTATTATTATAATCCGAATATTTATCCGGAGGAAGAGTACTTAAAAAGGGTAGAAGAACAGCAGAGGTTCATACAAGCAATTCCATTACCTTCAAAGGTTCAATTTATTCCCGGTGAATATCGTCCGGAGGATTATTACCGTAAGGTGAAGGGATTAGAAGATGAACCAGAGGGTGGAAGCCGCTGCTTTGTATGCTATGAGCTACGGCTTAAAGAGGCTGCAAAAACGGCTGCGGATAATGGCTTTGAATATTTTACTACTACGCTATCCATCAGCCCATATAAAAACGCGGAGAAACTGAATGAAATAGGTAATAAGCTTGGCAGTGAGTATGGGGTATCCTATCTTCCATCGGATTTTAAAAAGAAGAACGGATATAAACGCTCCATTGAACTGTCAAATGAATATAAGCTATACCGACAGGACTATTGCGGATGTGTTTACTCAAAACGAGACAGAGATTTAAAGAATGAAAATATGGTGTAATAAGATTTAGGCTGTGAGATGAATATGTGTGCATATATATAAATATGACTCGCCTTTACCTTAAGCGGTGACTTTCTTATTAAGCCTCAGAGATGTAAAATGTTCACAGCTGCGAGCATTTTACTGAGTCTTAAACGAAAGAAAAGGCAACCGCTTGCGGCCGGCCTTCGCCATATTTATATATATGCACACATATTCATTATTTACTTTTTTGACATATTATGAAAACCTTCATAATATGTGCCGAGAAAAGCGAGTATGCATCCGCCGGAGGCTGTCTAATTCTTACGTACTGTTTTCATTATATGTGGAATTGAGTATGACGCCGTGAGAATTTGACACCCAAATCAAATATATAATAAGTAAAGAGCCTTAGGATTAATGTATCGCTCATCTTGTGAAAAATAGTTTATATTATTTAAACTATCTACCATAGGGGAGCATATCAGTTCTAGGCTCTTTTTGTATCTTGGAACAATCTTTTAAAACTGAGATAGGATAGAAACCTGAATACTCGCAGATTTGCCCCCAGTGCCGGATCGCAATAGGGATTCGAATGATAACTCGAATAGCTATGGTATAAATTTCTTTATAAATACTATGCATAACAAGTCTAATATTCGTATAAAAATTAGATAATTCAACAATTGACATTCTTCATTCGTGTGATATAATTGTAATAGCAAATGAGAATTATTATCAATTAGAAACAATAGGTAACCGGAGATGCTTGATTGCAGGCAGAGAGGATTGAGATTATGACATTACATAAAGGAAAAATCGGCATCATTTATAAAGTGAATTCCATGAATCTTGATATGGCAACGATGCGAAGACTCGAAGCTTTGGGACTTACCAAGGGAACGAATATCAGAATATTAAACCGCAACGGTGGAGGTTCTGTAATTTTGATGGTACGAGGAAGCAGATTGGCCTTGGGTAGAAAATTAGCAGAAGCAATCCATATGAAGGAGGTGTCATGATGAAGGAAGAAATCCAGGTTGGCTTTATTGGTAATCCAAACTGTGGTAAGACTACATTATTCAATGCTTATACTGGAGCAAATCTTAAGGTTGCCAATTGGCCGGGTGTAACCGTTGAGAAAAAAGAAGGTGCATTTAAGAATCACGATAACCGCTTTAAGTTGGTAGATTTACCGGGTATTTACAGCCTTACCTCCTATACGATGGAAGAAAGGGTTTCCAGAGAATATATTCTGACCTCCAACGTTGACGTGATTGTGAATGTAGTAGATGCCTCTAATCTGGAAAGAAATCTTTATCTGACGCTTCAGCTGATTGAACTTGGCAAGCCGGTGGTTATGGCACTCAATATGATGGATATTGTAGAGGAAAGAGGTATGGAGATTGATCTCCATAGACTGCCCGAAATGTTAGGGATTCCGGTGATTCCGGTATCGGCAAGGAAGAGAACCGGACTGGATATCCTAATGCATACGGTTGCACATCACAGAAATAAAAGCATTGATCATAATCTTGAGCATCATCATAGTAATAAGATTATAAATTGTCAGGGACATAAGCATGAACATCACAATGATTACCCGGTGGTTTACAGTGCTGAGATTGAGGATAAAATAGATGAAGTTAGTGACCTGCTTTGTGAAAAGTACAGTGATATCAATAATATCAGATGGCATGCAATTAAATTATTGGAGATGGATCAGGCAATTCTTGGACAATATCCGATTGATTTAAAGGAGGTTGTAAAACATAGCTATGAGGAAGAAATCATAAATCAAAAGTTCGATTTTATTGAAGAAATTATTGAGGAAGTGCTTGTGAATAAGAGCAGTAAATCGGCAGCGACAGATAAGGTTGATAGAATACTGACTCACCGCTACTTTGGTCTTCCAATTTTTCTCTTGATTATGGCATTCGTATTTTTCCTAACGTTTCAAATTGGTGATTTTATAAAAAGCGGTTTTGAAATTTTTCTTGAAGTATTCTCCGATTCCGTACTTAACCTGTTAACTAGTATTAATGCCGGAGATTTCATTACTTCCTTAATCGTAGACGGAATTATTGCAGGAGTTGGGGGTATCTTAACCTTCCTCCCCAATATATTCATTCTGTTCCTTGCTTTGGCATATCTGGAGGACAGCGGCTATATGGCCAGAGTAGCATATATTATGGATAATATCATGGGTAAGCTAGGTCTCTCCGGAAGAGCATTTATTCCTATGCTATTGGGATTTGGCTGTACCGTACCTGCGATTATGGCATCGAGATCACTAGAAAATATGAAGGACCGCCGCCGTACGATTCTGGTTACACCTTTCATGTCCTGCAGTGCCCGACTTCCGATTTATGTTCTATTTTCTCAAATGTTCTTTGGTAGGATGGCAATGTTTGCTGCCTTTTCGATGTATCTGATCGGGATTATCGTAGCAATTACGGTAGCCTTTGTAATGAAGAGTAAATCATCTGAAGACCAGGGTAATGCATTATTAATTGAACTACCGGAATATAAAGTACCGAATCAATACACGATCATGATTTATGTATGGGAAAAAGTAAAGGATTATCTGACCAAGGCAGGAACGACCATTTTCGCTGCCTCCGTAGTGATCTGGTTTATTCTGAATTTTGGACCTACCGGAATGGTTAAGGATATGTCTCTAAGCTTTGGGGCTATTATCGGTAAAGCACTTGCACCTGTACTGGCACCCGCAGGACTTGGGATGTGGCAGGTTGTAGTTGCACTAATCTCAGGTATCGCTGCCAAGGAGGTTGTAGTATCCAGCTTCAGCGTGCTATTTCATATTGGTAACATCACCTCTCCACAGGGGATGAAAAGTCTGATTGAGATTCTCGGTCAGTCTGGCTTTGGAGCACTGAACGCTTATGCGCTCATGGTGTTCAGCCTTTTGTATATTCCCTGTGCAGCTACGATCGGAGTGATTCAGCGTGAGATGCGATCAGTAAAATGGACGCTCTTTACTGTTGTCTTTCAGCTAGGCGTAGCATTGCTGGCTTCCACCTTGATCTATCAGATCGGGAGCCTGTTTGTAAAATAATAGAACTAAATTTATCGCCATTGTTATTAATATAAGAGTTTTGAACATGCCTTAGTGTCTTATTGCTACTTGGTTAGCGGAAAGGAGCTTATATGATAGGATATATCATCGGAGCTGTCATCTTAGCTTATACAGGATTTATTATCTATAAGAAAACAAAGGATGTGAAGGCGGGGAAATCCTGCTGTGGAGGCTGTGATAATTGTCAGCTGAAGAATAAATGTCATTAACAGACAAGATAATTATTGCACAGGAAGTATATAAATTACTAGGTTCATAAAATTAAATTTAGAAATAGTATAACTAAGCGTTTTTTGTTATCATTCATTCAAATGTAAAATATAAAAATGAGAATGCTTTAATATAGAGGAGATTGATATTCAGTTTCCTCTATATTTGTATGACCGAAATTAATGAAGTTAGAAAAACACTAAGTACTTTCCTGAAAAGAGTAACAGCTTTTTATATTGCTTGAGTTTTATGGGGTATCGTATTTTAGGCATATATGATATTAGGAATACTGTGAAGCACTCTTCCATAGTAAAGTGTAGTAGTTAATGAATTTTAGTTTAAATAAAATTTTAAAAAAAGAAAAAAGGAAATAGGAAGTCCGTGTAGAATATTAGTAGTATAAGCGTTAATTAGTCTTATGAAATTGTGGAGATTATGATTTTGCTTTTGTTGTATGACGTTGATTGCATCTATGGAGGGAAACATGGAGCATAACCTGAATATAAGACAAATGCTGGAGCAAAGAGAACATAAGATACTTAGCCCGTATGCTGCTTATTCCGATCAGTCACAGGGAAGGGATTTTTATGAAGAACCCTGTGATATCAGGCCCATTTATCAAAAGGACCGTGATAAGATAATACATTGTAAGGCTTTTCGCAGACTAAAGCATAAGACACAGGTATTTCTTGCACCGGAGGGAGATCATTACAGGACAAGACTGACCCATACTCTTGAGGTTGCTCAGATTGCCAGAACCATTGCGAAGTCCCTGCTTCTGAATGAAGATCTTACGGAAGCAATTGCTTTGGGCCATGATTTGGGACATACTCCCTTTGGACATGCTGGAGAAAGAGCTTTGAATCGTATCTGCCCGGTAGGCTTTGAGCATCATATACAAAGCATTCGAGTGGTTGAAGTGATTGAGAAACACGGAAAAGGTCTGAATCTGTCGAAGGAAGTTCGGGATGGCATTAAAAACCACCAGACGAAAGGCAATCCTTCTACTTTGGAAGGGAAAATTGTAAGACTTTGTGATAAAATAGCGTATATTAATCATGATATTGATGACGCAATCCGGGGGCGTATCATTAAAGAAGAGGATATACCTCATGAATATACCGATATTCTCGGTCATAATCTTGGAGAGCGACTGGATACCTTCACTCATGATATCATCTTAAACAGCTTAAGTCAGGGGGATATCATAATGTCCGCCAAGATTAGCACAGCGATGCGTGATTTAAGAGAGTATATGTTTGAAAGTGTGTATATGAATAAGAAGGCCAAGGCACAGGAGGAACAGGCGGAACGTCTATTGGAACAGTTATTTCAATATTATGAACAACATCTGGAATATCTACCCGAAGAATACCACCACCGGATGGAACAGCTGAAGGAGCCATCTTACCGAATGGTTTGTGACTATATTGCCGGAATGACGGATAATTATGCTGTTGCCAAGTTCAAGGAATTAATGATTCCCTCAGCTTGGAGTATTTATTAGTGTTAATATAAATAGGAGGAGTTCGATATGTTTTATCCGGACGAGCTAGTAGAAGAGATCAGAAGCAAGAATGATATCGTTAATGTCATCGGCTCCTACATAAAATTACAGAAAAAAGGCAGTAATTATATGGGCTTATGTCCATTTCATAATGAGAAAACACCCTCCTTTTCCGTCAGTGCTTCAAAACAGATGTATCACTGTTTTGGCTGTGGGGTTGGAGGGAATGTATTTACCTTTATTATGGAATATGAGAACTATACGTTCTTGGATACCTTGAAGCATCTCGCAGAACGTGCAGGCGTTGCTCTTCCCGAACAGGAATATTCGGAAGAAGCAAAGCGGCAGTCGGATTTAAGAAGTAAGATACTGGAGATTAATAAGCAGGCAGCGAAGTATTTTTATTATCAACTGCTTTCATCACGAGGTAAGACGGCACATGAATATCTGGTTCATAGGGGATTGTCAGAAGACATGGTAAAACAGTTCGGTTTAGGATATTCGAATAAATACAGTGATGATCTGTACAAATATCTGAAAGGACTGGGTTATGAGGACAGTCTATTAAAGCAGTCAGGGCTGATATCCATTGATGAGAAACGCGGCGGCCATGATAAGTTCTGGAACCGGGTTATGTTCCCCATCATGGACATTAACCACCGCGTCATTGCATTTGGCGGCCGAGTCATGGGAGAGGGCGAGCCAAAATATTTAAATTCTCCGGAAACTATGATCTTTGATAAAAGCCGGAATCTCTATGGTCTGAATTTTGCAAGATCATCCAGGAAGACTCAGCTGTTAATCTGTGAAGGATATATGGATGTAATTGCCCTTCATCAGGCAGGCTTCACCAATGCGGTAGCTGCGCTTGGAACAGCCTTTACCGGGTTTCACGCAAATCTGATCAAGAGATATACCAATGAGGTAATACTCACCTTTGATAGTGACGGTGCCGGTATTCAAGCAACTCTTCGTGCGATTCCCATCCTAAAAGAAGCAGGATTAACAGTAAAAGTACTGAATATGAAGCCTTATAAGGATCCGGATGAGTTTATCAAGGCGCTAGGAGCAGAGGAATATCAGAAACGTATCAATGAAGCGAAGAGTAGCTTCTTCTTTGAAATTGATATATTGCAGACGGAATATAACCTTCAGGATCCGGAGCAGAAGACAAGATTTTTTCATGAAACGGCTAAAAAACTGATAACATTCAGCGAAGAGCTGGAGCGTAATTTTTATATTGATGCAGTTGCAAAGGAATATCAGATTGATGTAGAGCAGCTTCGTAGACTTGTGAATAAGTTTGGTTCTCAGATGGTCATGGGACTAACAGAACCAAAGGAATATCATAATGAATCCGGGAAGGGAAAGAAAATACAAGAGGACGGAATTTCCAAATCCCAGAAGCTAATGCTTACCTGGCTGATCGAAGACAATAGCCTGTTCGAGAAGATAAAAGGCTTTCTGGGTCCGGAGGATTTTGCTGATGGCATATATCAGGAAGTAGCCGCCTTGGTATTTGAACAGTATGAGAAAGAACACCAGGTCAACCCGGCGAAGATTATCAGTTATTTTCAGAATAAGGAGGAGCAATCCGAGGTGGCGGGATTGTTCTCGGCTAGAATCCGAGGTGAGATGGATGAGGCCGGTAGACTAAAGGCGCTACATGATACTGTATTCAAGCTGAAGGAATACAGTTTGGACAAGCAGAGTAAGAAGGCAATTGAAATCAATGATACGCAGCTGCTTATGAAAATCATTACAGAAAAGAAAGAACTAAAGAGAAGAATTTTACCATTTACGAATTAACCACAGCATGAGATTACACAGGAAAGCCCATAACCAGCATAAATTGCATATTTCATTAAATGATGGTTAAAATATAAAAAGAGTTTGAAAAGGAAGGATTATCTATGGACGAAAATATTATTAAGTTTACGGAGAGACTGAAGGAATTGCTGGCATTTGCAGAGAAGAAGAAAAATGTCCTTGAATTTCAAGAAGTAAATGACTTTTTTGCAGATATGGAATTGGATGCGCAGCGTATCGAGAAAATATATGATTACCTCGAAAAGCACAACGTTGATGTTCTCAGGATTTCGGAGGAAGAGGAAGAAGAGGAAATCATACTTGATGATGAGGAAGAATTAGAAACCATAGATTTGACTATTCCGGAAGGCATTAATATTGAAGATCCTGTTCGTATGTATCTAAAGGAGATTGGTAAGGTTCAGCTTTTAAATGCGGATGAGGAAATTGAGCTAGCAAGAAAGATGGAGGAAGGCGATGATTACGCCAAGAAACGTCTGGCGGAAGCGAATCTGCGTCTCGTAGTCAGCATAGCAAAACGTTATGTGGGACGAGGTATGTTGTTCTTAGATTTAATACAAGAAGGAAATCTTGGTTTGATTAAAGCAGTTGAGAAGTTTGATTATCGTAAGGGCTACAAGTTCAGTACTTATGCTACCTGGTGGATCAGACAAGCTATCACAAGAGCGATTGCGGATCAGGCAAGAACCATTCGTATTCCGGTTCATATGGTGGAAACCATTAATAAATTAACTCGTGTTCAACGCCAGCTTCTTCAGGAATTAGGCAGGGAACCATCACCGGAGGAGATATCCGAAGTAATGAATATGCCTGTAGAAAGGGTTAGAGAGATTCAGAAGATCTCCCAGGAGCCAGTATCCTTAGAGACTCCCATCGGTGAGGAAGAGGACAGTCATCTGGGTGATTTCATACAAGATGATAATGTACCGGTACCGGCAGATGCCGCAGCATTTACCTTACTCAAGGAGCAGCTGGTGGAGGTACTCGGAACTCTTACCGAAAGAGAACAGAAGGTACTAAGACTTCGTTTTGGTCTGGATGACGGCCGTGCACGTACCCTAGAAGAGGTAGGCAAGGAATTCAATGTAACTAGAGAACGTATCAGACAGATAGAAGCGAAGGCACTTCGTAAATTAAGACATCCGAGCAGAAGCCGTAAATTAAAGGATTACCTCGAATAATAAAAGGAAGAAAAGAGCGACGCAAATTACGGATTGTAGTTGCTCTTTTTCAGTTACTATTCAAAGTCAGCTAAGCTCTCGGGCATGAACCTCCTGTAATGCACTATTTGAAAGACATGATATCAGTTTTGTATGACATAAGCGAACATCCTTGTACGATTGTGGCATACAAAACTGGTACTGTGTCTTTCAACTAGTGTGTGAGGGAAGTTCATGCCCGAGAGCTTAGCCTACTGTGAATAGTAACCTTTTTCTTCCGTTGGTTTACTTAAGCATTGATAATATAGGTTAAAGCGTGGTAAAATAATGAAAATATACGATATGGAGAAATATATGCAGCTTTCGAAACGTTTACAGGCGGTAGCAGACCTTGTGACACCGGGAAACCGTGTCGCAGATGTGGGCTGTGATCATGCCTACACCTCAATCTATTTAGCACAAAACAGTATTTCGCCGAATATCATAGCGATGGATGTGAACCAGGGACCGATTGATAGGGCGCGGGATAACATAATAAAATATGGTCTGGAAGATCGAATTGAAGTAAGAAGATCGGACGGACTCGAGAAGCTTAAGGAAAAAGAAGCAGATACCATAATCATCGCCGGTATGGGAGGTGAATTGACTGTTCAAATCCTGACCGGTAAACCAAAGGTACTGAATACAACCTACGAACTTATACTCCAGCCCCAATCTGAGATTTATAAAGTCAGACAAATGTTGTCCGACCATGGATTTATCATAAGTAGGGAGGATATGGTCAAGGAAGATGGTAAATATTATTTTATGATGCGGGCAGTGCCAACCGGGGATGTTGAACATAACAAGAAGCATCTTCTGTCGACAGAAGAACATGAGAAGTATTTGCTTACGAAGAAAGAGTACAAAAAGTATCTACTTACGACAAAAGAACATTTCTACTTTGGAAAACTGTTATTGGAGCAGAAGAACCCGATATTAAAAGAATATTTACTATGGGACTATGAAATATGCAAAGAGATACTGAAAGCTCTAGCAGCAGGACAATCAGAAAATTCTTCACAAAGGCAAGAGGAAATCAAGGATAGGATGGAACTGATCCAAATTGGGCTGAAGTATTATGATAGTATGGGGTAGGAGATTAAATATAAAATCAGTTTTAGGCTTAATAATGAATCTAAACCCATATAAACCGTATAAATTCAGATAACAGTTTTAGACTGTCTTTCACTATATAAAAAATCATTTGAAATATTTAGGAGGGATGATACGAATGAGTGTAAATATTAAGGTCAAAATTGACGGTAAGGAGTATGAATACCCGGAAAATACAACCCTATTAGAAATTAGCAAAGACTTTCAGAAGAATTTTAGGGATCAGATTATTCTTGCGTTTGTAAATAATAAATTGAGAGAGCTTTTTAAACGTGCCGTGGATAAAAGCAATATACGTTTTGTTACGGTGGCAGAGGATGCCGGAAGTAAGACCTATATGCGCGGTATGATACTTTTAATGCTGAAGGCTTTTTATCAGGAACTTGGTGCTGAGAATGTCAATAAGATATCAGTGGAATATACCGTAGGAAATGGACTTTACTGTGAATATGACGGGAAGGTACCGATTGGTGTAGAATGTATTAACGCGGTAAAAAGTAGGATGAAGGAAATCGTAAAACGGGATATTCCTATTATGAAACGAAGTATCGGAACGGATGATGCAATTGAGCTCTTCCATAGATACGGAATGAAGGATAAGGAAAGATTATTCCGGTACCGCAGGGTATCAAAAGCGAATATCTACAATCTGGAGGGCTTTGAGGACTATTATTATGGATATATGCCGCCGAGATCAGGAATGTTAAAGTATTTTGATTTAATGGCATATGAGAAAGGCTTCCTTCTACTCTTACCGAACAAGAAAAACCCTACCGTCGTAGCACCCTTTGTTCCACAGGTGAAGCTCTTTGAAACCTTGAGGGAATCGAATCAGTGGGCTAAAATGCTTGATATACCCAACGTAGCCGCTCTGAATGATATTATAGCTCAGGGTAAAATGAATGACCTAATCTTGGTTCAAGAAGCTCTTCAGGAGAAGAAGATTAGTGAAATTGCTAATTCCATCAAGAATTCTCCTAAAATGAAATTTATCATGATAGCGGGACCGTCTTCCTCGGGTAAGACCACCTTTTCCTACCGCCTTAGTATTCAACTGAAGGCACATGGATTGAAGCCCCATCCTATTGCAGTGGATAATTATTTTATTGACAGGGAGAAAACCCCGAGGGACGAACAGGGTAATTTTAATTTTGAAGTACTACAAGCAATTGATGTGGAACAATTTAATAAGGATATGACTGATTTACTGGATGGTAAAACAGTAGACATACCATTTTATAATTTTGTATCAGGAAAAAGAGAGTATAAGGGTAATTTTCTAACCTTAGGACCGGAAGATATCCTAGTTATTGAGGGTATCCATGGACTGAATGATGCTTTATCGTATTCCTTACCAAGAGAAAGTAAATTTAAAATCTATATTAGTGCGCTGACCCAATTAAATATTGATGAGCACAATCGAATACCGACGACCGACGGACGACTGATTCGCAGAATGGTGAGAGATGCCAGAACCAGAGGAGCATCGGCGCAGAAAACAATATCCATGTGGCCTTCGGTACGTAGGGGAGAGGATGAGAATATCTTCCCCTTCCAGGAAGATGCTGATGTTATGTTTAATTCAGCGCTGATTTATGAGCTTGCTGTTTTGAAACAGTATGCGGAACCGATTCTTTTTGGAATAGACCGAAATTGTGATGAGTACGTGGAAGCAAAGCGATTGTTGAAATTCCTTGACTATTTTATAGGAACTCCAAGTGAGATTATTCCACCGAATTCTATCTTAAAGGAATTTGTTGGGGGAAGCTGCTTCAAGGTGTGAGAATGGAGATATGGAAAGTGATTGATAATGCTTGATAAAATCAGCTTCTGGGGTAATGAAGAAACCATCAGCTCTGATATTTTCATTCTGGCTTCGATGTAAAGTTGGAATTCACTAATGGCTTTCTCATATGGTAAGGACAGGGATGAAAAAGCGCAAACTCCTCGCGTTGCTCGTCAAACATGCTCTTTTTCATCCCTAAACCATATTCTAAATCCATAAGTGAATTGACCAACTTGACATAGGCGCTAGAATAAAAATATCAGAACTAATGGTTTCTAATGAAGCGTGACTTGCTGATTTTATCAAGCATTAGCGTTATACATCGTACTGGGGGAGTTGGGTTATAAATGAGTTTTATTATTATAATTTAGGTGATTGCGAAACGATATAGTTTTTGTAATTGTATATACAGCAGATACATAGTTCTCCGCTCCAACGCTTCCTTCGGGCCAAGTGTTTTAACACTTAACTTTCGCTCTGAAATAGTATTTGCTTGGATACAATATCTATAATTTATGAGTTTCGCCGATATCATAAAAATAAAATGTTGGAATGTGTTTGAACTGACCCCTAAAAGTTAGACCTAAATCTAATTTTGTGTGGGCACATCAGCTAACATATCCAACATTTTTTGTATTGACTTTATTATAATCTTAATGTTTACATATTGTCGAAAGATCTATAATCTTGGTCTTGCTTGTATGAGCAGCACTGTAAGCCGGGTTCTGTATCTAATGGTCATCTATCTTGACTGCATGTTACCATACAGCTCAAGTATCCGCTTTCGCAGATACTACGCGACCAACCCTAAAGCACGGCGGGCAGCCGTATCGCTTTATGTTCGGTCTTGCTTCGAGTGGGGTTTACATAGCCACTGCTGTTACCAGCAGTGCGGTGGTCTCTTAAGCCACCTTTCCATCCTTACCAAATTAATTTGGCGGTATATTTCTGTTGCACTAGCCTTGGAGTCGCCTCCACCGGACGTTATCCGGCACCCTGCCCTATGAAGCCCGGACTTTCCTCACCTATTAATAGGCGCGACCATCTGTGCTACTCACATATTGTATTCTACCACGGTATCGAATAATTGTAAATCTGAATTGATTGGCAATACAAATTGAGCCACCGATTTTCCCAAACAAGCAAATACACTTTGAAAGTATATCAGGCTTGCGGTATTAACCGATGGCTTCAATTTGCGAACTATGATAACGGAAGAAGAAAAAATATAAACATATTATACCACAATATTTCAAAAAAGGTAGTTTTTTTCAAAAAATTAAAATATTGTTAATAAATTGGATTATTAAATGCATATTGGCTTGGGTACTATAAGTCAGATTTATGTAAAGAGATGAATATATGTGCAGATATATTCATATGACTCGCCTTTCCATCAAGCGGTATCTTTCTTATTAAGCCTCAGAAATATAAAATGCTCGCAGCTGCTCACATTTTACTGAGTCTTAAACGAAAGAAAAGGCAACCGCTTTCAGACGGTCTTCATCATATGAATATATCTGCACACATATTCATTGGTTTACCTTATGTATGACTTATAGCACCCAATGGGTATCACCTAATGATCCGCGCAGATTGCTTCAGCATATACAAGAAATTTTTTTGAAATTCTCAATTTCTGAAATATGGCTGCATAGGTTATCTCATTAATTCCCTCAATGAAGTTTTGGGGAAATTTTTTTGCTAAACCGTGGTTTTTTAAGATCAGTGCAGCTTTGTTATAGGCAATCGCTGCTTCTGTTTCAGTCTGGTAACGTCCGATCACATAATCGCCGTTAATATGTATTTTAGTAAGATAGAGAGGGTTGCCCTTATGAAATACCTTGGTAACCCCATGATAATGATTAATTATTTCGATATTATGATAGCTGTAATCCTTATCATCACCATTGATGAACCTGTAATCCCTTCCCAAGACAGCAAAATTTTTAATTCCATATCGTGACGCTATATTAACCTGCATCCCATAATCGGATACAAAGTAATGACCGCCCCGTTTCATGATTTTATGATTAGCGTAATAAAATAGATCGTCCACATCGAATTTCAAGCAGGTTAACCGGTCAATATAATATAGAAAGAATCGTTTTTTTAAATAAATTGGGTTTTTAAAATAAATATGGTTGTCCCTATAATTAATCAATACAACCCACTTATCAAAGGACAGGACACAATCTGGAGGATAATCATCAATGGTCCATACACAATTGTTAGAAAGAAGTTCGACACAAAGGCTGTAAGCTTCATTAGCGTCCCTCTCCTCTTCATAGCTTCCAAGGCTGATATGCTTCCCATGAAAAGTGATGCTGGCTCTGTAATATTCTTGACCATTTTTCTTGACAGCTCTATATGCTCCCGGTAACATCCTTCTTTCCTCCGTTGTATTTAGGTTGATTCGTTAGTATTTTAATCATTTATCTGGGTGTCATAAGTCATCTATAAAATAAATCAATATATATATAGGCATGCAGATTCTTTGCTATATATAGAACTGATTTATGACAGTCCTAATCATATTTTCAATATATCAGAATCAGTAAGATACTGCAATGAGACAAATTATGCACTGTAAAATATTAATAAATTATTAAGTGATATCACTGTAGAATGTGCCTATTTTCAATTATTTTAATACTAATATGGTAGAATATGAATATTTTTCTATATACTAGCGTAAAATATTTAATATGTGCTTAATAATTTGTTAAAATTATCTTGTGCATATTGATGCAATAACATTATGTTTAAGGTTTAATAATTGGTATATATCACACGATAATACAAAATGTGGAAATCATATATCGTGTCATATAACGAAAATGTGCTTATGATATTGACACAAAAATTACACTTAAATATAATCCATGATAGTTGTTTCCAAAGCAGTAACTAATTGGAAAACACTATTGTAAAAAAATGCAAAGAGAGGAAAGAGTATGTCTATAATATATTCGTTTCTTCAAAAGAGAAAGATGCATGAAAGTCAACATGGTTATATCATGATTTTTATTGCATATGTCTTATCTGCTTTAATGATGATACTGGGATCTGATATGTTTTATAACATCCGATCTTCAGCAGCGGGGATAAGTGAAAATACTCAGGAAGAGACGCAGAACACATTAAACAGTAAGCTGTATCAGGATGATGCTAATGAAGTTACAGCTCAGCTTACGAATATTTCGTTGGTAAATCCATACGGACTTACCAATACAGCATTTGTTGATACGGGAATGACCGTATCAGAACATGTAATGGCTGGTTCAACCTCTAGGATACCAGTAAATCCATTGATAAATAATTTGGATACAACGGACGGTACAGATACCGTATGGCTCTTAGGCAATGCAATGGATGAGGATACCTTTGATAGGCTGATACGAAAGATGGGCAGTCTGGATATTGTAAAAGAGGCTGATCAGAAATTAAAAGAGAAAAAAGAGAAATCCAGAAATTCAAATGCATCCGCTCGTGCAACTCTAGGTACAAGATACAGCAACATCGTAGACAATGAAGTAGCGATGCTGGAGCGGATTGTTCAGGCCGAGGCCGGCGGAGAAGATATGAGAGGGAAGATATTGATTGCAAATGTCATAATGAACCGGGTTACCAGCAAAAAATTCCCCGATAGCATTAAAGGGGTTATCTTTCAGCAAAAAGATGGAAGATATCAATTTTCACCGGTCGGTAATAAGAAATATTGGTCTGTAAGAGTTTCTAGTGCTACCAAAGAAGCTGTGAGAAGAGCATTAAAAGGGGAAGATTATTCTCAAGGTGCATTATATTTTGTAGCAAGAGCTAGGACAACTGCAGCAAAGATGAGATGGTTTGATACGAAGCTGGACAGGCTGTTCAGGCACGGAGGACACGAATTCTACAAAAATAAATAGAAGTATTGTATCCAAAGTATTAGTCATGTTATAATACATGAAACTTGCCTACCAAAAGGCAAAGTGAAATCAAAGAAAAGGGGATTGAATTGTTATGAACCTAATGTACAGGAGCACAAGGGACTCTAATAACAGGGTAACAGCTTCCCAAGCTGTGCTACAGGGATTATCTTCGGATGGAGGATTATTTGTTCCGGAAACAATACCGGTTCTTACGAAATCAATAGAAGAGCTTTCTAAGCTTGATTATCGTGGACTGGCCTATGAAGTAATGAAGTTATTTCTGACTGACTATACCGAGGAGGAATTGAAGGATTGTATCAATAAAGCATATGACGCCAAGTTTGATACACCTGAGATAGCCCCGCTAAAGCAAGTAGGTCAGACATTTTATTTAGAATTATTCCACGGAGCTACGATCGCTTTTAAGGATATGGCATTATCTATATTACCTCATCTTCTAACGAAAGCAGCAAAGAAGAATAATGTGCAGGAGGATATCGTAATTCTGACCGCTACCTCCGGCGATACCGGTAAGGCTGCTTTGGCTGGCTTTGCAGATGTAGAAGGAACAAAGATTATCGTATTCTACCCGAAGGACGGCGTAAGCAGTATTCAGGAGAAACAGATGGTCACACAAAAAGGTGCTAACACCAATGTCATCGGAATTCGTGGTAATTTTGATGATGCTCAGACCGGTGTCAAGATGATGTTTAACAATAAAGAGCTCGGCGAACGCCTTAAAAAATCAGGATATCTGTTCTCCTCGGCGAATTCTATCAATATCGGAAGATTAGTACCGCAAATTGTATATTATGTTCATTCCTATGTCTCCTTATATAAGAAGAAACAGATATCAGAGGGTGAGACAATTAACTTTGTAGTACCCACCGGTAACTTTGGCAATATACTGGCCGCATATTATGCAAAATGTCTGGGATTACCAATCAATAAGCTGATCTGTGCTTCCAATGAAAATAAAGTACTTTTTGATTTCTTTGAGACTGGACGTTATGATAAGAACCGTGAATTTATCTTAACACAATCACCTTCTATGGATATTCTGGTATCCAGTAACTTGGAACGTCTGATCTATCATATCGCTGATAATGATTCTGAGAAGACTGCACAGTTTATGAAAGCATTATCGAATAACGGCTCCTATGAGATAACTGACAGTATGAAAGCTAAGCTGAAGGATTTTATCGGAGGATGGGCTACCGAGCAGGAGACAGGGGAAGCAATTGACAGAGAATATCGCGAGAATGATTACATCATGGATACTCATACAGCCGTAGCAGCAAGCGTTTATCGTAAATTAATAAACAATAGTAAAGATGAGACAAAGACAGTTATCGTATCTACTGCAAGCCCATACAAATTTGCGAACAGTGTTCTTGGTGCCCTTCATATGGAGGACGTTCCTGAGGATGATTATGAACAGGCTTTGATGTTGAAGAAAGTATCCAAGACAGAGATTCCAAAGGCTGTTGAAGAGCTTAGGACAGCACCGGTTCTGCATACCAAAGTATGTAATATTAATGAAATGCAATCCACGGTTGAGAATGTATTGAAAATAATCTAATTGTGACAAACGCGTGACATAAATCTGACACAACCAAAGTGCATATTATACTCATAGTCAAGGCAAAAGGCAGGATCCACATAGAAGGCATAGTAATAGATGATGTCACATCCTATTCTACATCTGTTATCAAACAGTCTGATATGTGGTGAATCGTCTACATAGGGGGGTAACCCGAGAGAGCATATTGACTAAGAATATAATCAACCAAACGCAGATAAGTACAGCAATTCCAAGGATTTGACAACTGGTAAATTATCCAAATTATGCGGATAAAAGACTTGACCTTTTTTTCCTTTATTGTTATAATCATCTTGTTGTTGGAAGATTATATTAAGGCGAACCTTTCTGTTTTTGCGGGGTAATAAACTTCGTGAAATAAAAAAGGACGCGCAATATAATACCAAACCATATATTTTAAGGAGGAAGTAAGAATATGAAGAAGAATTTCTTTAAGAAGTTATCCTTCGTTATGGCATTAGCGATGATCGTATCCGTAGTCGCTCCTGCTGCAAGTGCTTTTGCTGCTGCAACACCTAAGATCAATGCAACATCAAAGACATTAGCACTTGGCGAGACGAAGTCCTATGACTTCAGCGTAGTAAACAAGGTAAAAGGATCTACCTACACATGGACATCTGATAACAAGAAGGTTGCTACCGTAGACAGCAAGAACGGCTTAACAAAAGCTGTAGCTGTTGGTACAGCTAAAATCACTGTAAAAGTTAAAGCTGGTAAGAAAACTTATACAAGTAGCGCTAAAGTTACTGTAAAAGACAACATCAAAACTTTAACTATTACTAACAAACCTGCAAATGACACACTTGCTGTTGATGCAGAGAATGATTTCAACAGATCCTACAAAACATTCGGCGGCAAGACAACAGGAACAACATCCAAGACATACTGGACTGTTGAAAAAGATGGTGCTGCAACAACAGATGCAACAATTAGCAGCCAGGGTGTATTCAAGGCAACAGCAGCTGGTGAATATACAATCACTGCAAATGCTAAGGACGGCTCTAAAGTAAAAGCTACTGATACATACAAAGTAACTGTTAAGGCTAGCTTAAAGAGTGTTGTTCAGAAAGACACCGATACAATCGTTGCTACATTTGATAGTAACATGAGCAAAACAGATCTTTCTGCTACAACCGCTAAATTATTCGTTATTATCGGTGACAAGCAGGTTAGCACTGGTGCTGAAAAAATTAAAACTGTAACTTTAGATTCCACAGGTAAGGTTGCAACTATTGATTTATTTGCATCTCTTTCAACTGAAGCAAAATATGATTTTGTATACGGTGAAATGAAAGGCTCCTTCACAGCAGCTAAGAAGGATTTATCTCTTGTTAAGACAATACAGTTTAGCGATTTTACTGTAGGCAATAATACACCAGAAAAAATGAGTAAGCATGTATTAGGATTAAATGCAGATGGCGTTGCAATTTACGATGGTAATAGTGATGCAGTATTCGCTAATTTCTTATCATTTACATATGGTGGCGAAGCTACAAAGGGATATGCATATGGAGATAGTGTTTGCCTCTACGCTGCAGGAAACACTGCAGATGTATCAGCTAAATTCAGCTATGGTTACTATGATTCAACAGCAAAAACATATAATACTAATACTGCTGAAGATTCCGCAGTAGTTACAGCTTTTGCTGCTGGCTCAATTGATGTTAGTACATTACAGTTTGAATTAACTCCTAATAGATCAACAGTAGCTATTAAAGATTCTGAATGGAAAGGTAATCTAAAATTAGCTGTTAAGGATGAGGGTTATTCAATCCAGGCTAGATATAAGATTGCTAATTCTACCGATACGGCTTATAAGTATTCATGGAATGATGCTAAATTTTCTTATGTATCAAGCGATACAAGCAAATTAACAATTAATAAGGTAACCAATGGTGAATGGCAGTTAGTTGCATCAGTAGCTGGTACAGTAACTGTAGTAGTTAAGGATGCTGATGGTAAAGCCATTACATCATTTGATGTAACAGTTGTAGATAAGAGATCATTTGCAACTGCTACAGTTGATACACCTGAGGTTACAGTAGATAATACAAATCCAGCTGTCAGCGCTCCTACTAAGGTATCTTTCTCTACATTAGATAATTTAGGAAGCGGAATTAATGCAGGAACTGTTACTTCTACAGTCGCTATACTTAGTGATTTTGCTACAGATACATCTTTATGGTTAGTAAAACCTACACTTGCATCTGGTACTGTTATATGTCCAACTGTTAATACTGATGGAACAGTTAAATCTGATGATAAATCATATAATAAGAATGTTATTTCAATTAATGGAGCTGGTGCTACTCCTGGTTTCTATATGTTAAAAGTTACACTTCAGTATGTAGATATTACAGGTGCTAAGACAAATAAAGATGTAACTGTTAGCATTAATGTAGTTGATGGTTCTGACACAGCTGCAGTTAGATGGAATGCAGAAGCTACTACATCTAAAGTAGATCTTAATGCAAATTATGGTCAGAAAATAGGTTTCACAGTATATGGTTTCAACGTAAAAGGTGCTAGAGTAGCAAAGCTTGATCCAACAGCTGATTACAACATTAAAGTTGTTGTTAATGGAACTTTACTATCAGATGTAGATCCTTTAAAAGCAAAATTAGTATCAACTGCTTCTAGTGAAATTATCGCTGTAGATAATGCTACCACAACAGCTGTAGCTAATGTATCAGAAGGTACTTATACATTTACATTTACAGCAAAAGCTGATAATCTTGCAAAGAACTTGAAAAAAGATCAATATCTGGGAAGCTTCTCAATTGTAGTGACTGATAGTACAAAGAAAAGCTTGGATAATACTAAGTATATAGCTGCAAATGATGAGGCACTTATTTCAGCAGTAAGCAAAGCTTTAACATTTAATATAAATGAATTTAAATCAGGTGATGAGGATGAGATTAATACTTCGGACTCTACTCTCGGTATTCAAAAGATTGTTTACTATGACGGAAATATTAAGAAAGAAGCTACTACTTTAGATTTTGCTACGTTAAAATTAAAAGCTGGTCAGTCAATATTAATTACGGAAGTTGACTACGTTACAAGTAATGGTGCGACTCCAGCTGTTAAACTTAACTATGTATTCAATCCAAATATTACTATCGAAGTTCAATAATAAATTGGTATTAAGGCTTTGTAGCACTAAGAAATTATGTGCAACGTAAAGTTAAAATTAGTATCAAGTAAATAATGTATTATTAATAAAATAAAGATTGCTGTCCGCTAATCGGACAGCAATCTTTTTATAGATTTGTATATATAATAAGGATGGGATTCTATTTCTGAAGTTCTTAAAGTTTCTAATCCGAATGCATTTCTCTTAATTACCTTGTAAGCGCAAAATTACTTGGTATATTTGCAGATATGAGTTTTCATGAGAGAACGGCTCTATACACAGTTAAAGTATAGAGTCATTAACTTTAGCGAGAATTTATATCTGGAGGTGTTTTTATTATGATATATTCTGAGAAAGCTGACGAATGGAGACAGTTTATCTTAGACTGTCAAAGTAGCGGTATGACCATCCAACAATACTGTGATTATAACAAAGTTAACATATCCATACCTACTATTACTGGCTGAGACGTTTGAGAGGAATGGTATGTGATATTCCTGATATAAAATAAGTAAAAAAGATTGATCTATCTTGGGCAATTGTCCACTTACTTTTCCTAATGAATCTATAGAGATTTCCCAAACAGGTACTTCCTCCAGAGCCGTAATACTCCACCAGAACTCCATCACTATGGAAATCAGAAACGGTGTTAATGAAGCTATTATCCGCAATACCATACATGCATTGAATTATGTTAGGTTCTTTATATGCCATGTTTGGATTAACCATGGTAACAGAAAGTGCAAGAGTTCTGTAAAAAACAAACAGTCCAATAACTAGAGACAATTACTCTAATTGATGGACTGATATTTTATTACACCACAGCTTTTCACTCTAGTTTTTTAGTGCAACATACTCGATAATTATACACTTACGTTTAATTAGCCATACTAAGTATAAATTATAGTTTAGAATGAAACGTTCTAGCGATAACTTCGTCCTGTTGCTTAGAACTTAAGGAATTAAATCGTACTGCATAGCCTGATACCCTTATTGTTAGATTTGGATACTTCTCAGGATGAGCCTTGGCATCAAGAAGCAGCTCACGATTCAGTACATTGACATTAATATGATGCCCCATTTTCGTAAAGTATCCATCAATTAAAGCAGTAAGATTATTGATCTGTTCTGGCTGGCTTTTGCCCAGAGTATCCGGTGTGATAGTAAATGTATAGGAAATGCCATCTTTGCAGTTATCATAATTTAATTTGGATACAGAAATGAGAGAAGCAAGTGCTCCTTTGACATCCCTTCCATGCATAGGGTTGGCGCCCGGTGCAAAGGGTGAACCGCCTTTTCGCCCATCTGGTGTTGAGCCGGTTTTCGTTCCGTATACAACGTTACTTGTTATGGTTAGAATGGATAATGTGTGTTTGGCATTACGATAGGCTGGATGCTTTCTAAGACGTGTGATGAATTCATCAGTCAACATTTTTGCGATTTGATCGACTCGGTCATCGTCATTACCAAAGGCAGGGTATTCCCCTTCAATCTTAAAATCCGAGATGATACCACGAGAATCCTTAATTGGAGTTACTTTCGCATATTTGATTGCACTTAAGGAATCTGCTACGACGGATAAACCGGCAATTCCAAAGCCCATAAGCCGTTCAACCTTAGTATCATGAAGAGCCATCTGTAGCTTCTCATAAGCGTATTTATCATGCATGTAATGGATTACATTCATCGTATTGACATAAAGCTCGCATAACCAATCCATCATCGGAAGGAAATGCTCCATAACTTTGTCGTACTCAAGTACTTTATCATCTTCAAAGCTTATCGTCTGCGGACCAATCTGTTCGCCGCTTTTTTCATCCTTACCACCATTAAGGCTCATTAAGAGAACCTTTGCAAGATTACAGCGGGCACCGAAGAATTGCATCTGCTTTCCTATCCGCATGGCTGATACGCAGCAGGCAATTCCATAGTCATCGCCATAATCTGTTCGCATTAGGTCATCATTTTCATATTGAATGGAATCGGTTTCTATGGACATCTTAGCGCAGTAATTTTTGAATGTCTTTGGAAGCTTGTTAGACCATAACACCGTAAGATTAGGTTCTGGGGCTGGTGTAAGATTCGTTAGGGTATGAAGAAAACGATAGCTATTCTTAGTTACCATACTTCGTCCATCCTCGGTTATACCTGCGATGGATTCTGTTACCCAGGTAGGATCTCCGGCATATAGTTCATTATATTCCGGTGTACGTAATTGCCTAGCCATACGTAGCTTAAGTACAAACTGATCGATAATTTCCTGAGCTTCAATTTCAGTAATTAAACCTTTTCTAAGATCGCGTTCAAAATAAATATCTAAGAAGGTGGAGGTTCGTCCTAAGGACATTGCGGCTCCATTCTGTTCTTTGATAGCTCCAAGATAGGCAAAATAGAGCCATTGTACTGCTTCTCTTGCATTAGTGGCTGGCCTTGAGATATCAAAACCATAACTAAGAGCCATTTCCTTTAACTGCTTTAAGAAGTCAATCTGTCGATATAACTCCTCTAGGGTTCTTATATTCTCCTCATCCATGAAAGCATAGCTTAAGTTTAATTTATCATTTTCCTTTTGTTTGATTAGATAGTCAATACCATACAGAGGGACTCTTCGGTAATCACCAATGATGCGGCCTCTGCCGTAAGCATCGGGTAGACCGGTGATCACACCACTTTTACGTGCTTTTCTCATTTCTGGCGAATAGACACGGAACACACCATCATTATGAGTGGTACGATACCTAAAATGTTCTTCTACCTCCTCGGATAGTGTATAGCCATATGCTTCACATGCCTGCCGTGCCATTCTGATTCCGCCAAAAGGATTCACACCTCTTTTTAAGGGAGCATCTGTTTGAAATCCAAATATGATTTCATTCTCCTTATCAAGGTAAGCGGGCTCATAGGTTAAAAGGGAGCTAACCTTATCTGTATTAATGGATAGAACTCCTTTCTCGTGTTCAATCAGAGAAAGCTCCTTATACTTCTCATTCAGAGTCAGAGTACGGCTGGTTGCCGGTTCAAGAAAGCTTTCATCACCCTCATAGGGGGTGTAATTATTTAAGATAAAATCTCTGACATCAATTTCTGCCTGCCATTTGCCCGGGTTAAAATCATACCATGCATTCATATTTCCTCCATTTCTGCTGCTTAAGCGATAACACACATCTACAACTGATGAAAATAAAGAACAGTAACGCTTACATGTACTAGGGATACATGTTGCTGGTGGCAAATCTTCCATGCTTTTAAATAAAGGCATCAAAAAACCGCCTGAGCTGTTCTTGCCCAGGCGGTCGACATTCTAATCCGGCTTCACGATAGTAGGAAGCACTGCTATCGGTCCCTCGTGGTAACCCACATATCCGCCAGTTCCGATATAACTAAATTATAGGAGCTTTGTCGTAATAAGTCAACAGTAGATCGATTGAATTAACTTTAATTAAACTAATAATATCTATTACTTTTATTTATAGTTTGAGTATGTTTAAAAAATCAGTAAACTACGATTCAATTTCTTATCAATCTTATTCCTCAATCATACCCTTTATCTGAGGTACTTTCATAAGTAAAGGAAGAATAATTGCACCTAATACAATTCCCATAATATTCTGTATAAGATTAAATGAGGCGTTAATCAGTGGAGATATAAGATTTCCTAAAAGGAAACATTCATATATATAATAGCATACGGTTACAACAATACCGACAAAAATACCAGAAATGATAACGGAGCCTTTTTTAATGTGACGATAAGCATAAGCAGCAGCGATGGCAGCTAGTGCTTTAATAACCAGAGTGGCGGGCGCATAGATTACATAACCGAGAAAAAGGTCAGATAACATGGAGCCGATTCCTGCTGCAATTCCACCATAAAGCGGTCCTAATATAATTCCGGATAGTAATACGAATGCATCACCGGGATGAATATAACCGCCGTTTGCTACTGGTATTTTAATTGGAAGAAACATTGTAACTACGCAGGTAATTGCAGCGAACAGTCCGGCGGTTACTAATTTAATTATTTTGTTATTATTCATAGTTGGTCTCCATTCTGCTGATGCACCGCGAATTTGGGCGTCAGCATGTTATTTGTTGTGAATTGCTTTCTTCAATTCACTTTGTGAAAAATCTTGATATCATAATTTACACCCTTGATATGGGGAGTAAACACCTGAAATTGGAAGCTAACTTTTAATCAAGTGAAATAATAGCATAAAACTTTTAATTTTACAAGGCAAGAATATAAGTTATTAGTGGGTGCTTCTATTTGATTATTACTACTCACAACCACTTTACATCTGCTTCAAATAGTCTAAACAAGTTGACAGTTGGTAATAATTATAATATAATGGGTAAATGCAAATGATTTGCAATTAGAGAGGAAACACATGAAAAGTAAACTAATATATTTGCTTATGACAATGGTTATAATTGCTGCAATGGGCGCGATTTTTACAAAACTGGCATATTCCAAATCCGACCTTGAAGCGATGAAGAGTAGTGATAAAATAAATATCGTTACAACAATTTATCCAGTCTATCTGATAGGTCTTAATCTGGCTGATCAGACAGATAATATTGAAATTACTAGCTTAATTAATCGTAATACCGGATGTCTTCATGATTATCAGCTGACGGCAGAGGATATGAAGACAATAGCTACAGCTGATGTTTTGGTAATTAACGGTGGAGGTATGGAAGGTTTTCTAGAGGATATCACTGCAAATTACCCAGATCTTACGATTGTTGATGCAAGTAAGGGCATTACAATGCTCGAAGATGGGGAAGAAGGACCCAAAGCATCAGAGGATGAAATTGAAGATTCAGTGGGCGGAGCCAAAGTATTAGAAAATGGAGCCGAAGCGATATCAAGCGTAGAGAATATAAGCTACAACTCTCATGTTTGGTTAGATCCATCGCTATATGAGAAGCAGATAGAGAATGTCCGAGATGGAATAATTAATTACATCAAATCATCGAAGGTATTTACGAAAAAGGAAGCAGATTCCGTTGCTAAGAAAATAAGTGAGAACGCCAAGAAGTATATGGGGGGAGTACAAAATATCAATACCAGCGTTGAAGACATTAGGAAGAGTATATCTGGCAATTTAATACTTCCCAACGACAGTCAGCAAGGTAGTATTGATAATAATCCCAATGGTGTAGTTGTAAAAAGCAATGAGGCAGTTATCTTCCATGAAGCCTTTGCTTATCTTGCTGAAAGGGTTGGAATGAAGATTGCATTCTCAGTGGAGATAGAACCGGATACATCACTGAGTGCAGGAAACATTGCGGATATCGTTAAGGGAGTTAAGGAGAAGAACATCAGATATCTTTTTACAGAGGAGCAATATAGTGATGCAATACCAAGACAGATTGCAGAGGAAACCAATGCCAATGTATACGTAATTGACTCAATTGTAACAGGGGACGGATCGAAAGATTCCTATTTTAAAGCAATGCAGCGTAATTTGAATATATTGAAGAAAGCTACGAATTAGAGTTATATATATGGAAAGGTTGTTGTGATATCCAAATTCGATGGCAGATGGGAGATAATTATGAAAATAGGGACAAGTTTATCTCATAAAAGAATTGTATCAGCAAAGCGTAATGAAGCAGCCTGCGGTCTCCACTGTATTCAAATAAAAGGGATTAGTGTCAAAGATGGGAACCAAACCATAATTGATCATATTAATCTGCATATCCATTGTGGTAAAATTACCGTACTAATCGGAAGGAACGGTGCAGGTAAATCAACACTGATCAAAGCAATCCTTGGTGAGTGTAAGCATGAAGGAAATATTGAATTCATAGATTTAAAGAGCAATTCGTTACAAAGACTGAGGCTCGGATATGTGCCCCAGCATTTTAATGTGGATAAGAATTCACCGATCAGTGTATATGATTTATTTTCAGGATATATCAGTAATTGGCCTGTATTCTTAAGTAAGAATACCAAGGTTTACAAGAAAGTGAAAGAACAGTTGTCTATTTTTGAAGCTCAGGAGCTAATTGACAAACGGGTCTGCGACTTGTCCGGTGGGGAGCTTCAACGGGTTCTCTTATCAATTGCTATAACTCCCATTCCGAATTTACTGTTATTGGATGAGCCTGTTTCAGGTATTGATCATAAAGGACTGCAGCTATTTTATGAAAATATTGCAAAGCTCAAGAGTCATTATGATCTGGCGATGATTATTGTATCCCATGATTTTGAATTTGTAAGAAAATATGCGGATCATGTTGTTCTATTAGATCAAGTTATTGTGAAAGAAGGAACTCCATCCGAGGTTTTGAATAGTGAAGAATTCCATAAGGTATTTTAGGTAATTGCGAAACTCATAAATTACAGATATTGTATACACAGCAAATACTATTTCGGAGCGGAAGTTAAGCCCGAAGGAAGCGTTGGAGCGGAGAAATATGTATCTGCTGTGTATACAATTACAAAAACTATATAGTTTCGCAATTACCTAATAAGATATTTGATTGAGAGGATGGAGGATAACGATGGATGTATTATATAAGATCATAGAAACAGTACTGCCTTTTTCCTGGGTGAAATTTGATTTTATGAAAAACGCTCTGGTTGCTGTATTAATCATTACTCCGTTGTTTGGAATACTGGGAACTATGATAGTGAATAATCGTATGGCATTTTTTTCAGATGCCTTAGGACATTCGGCATTAACCGGAGTCGCTTTCGGGACATTACTTGGCATTGTCAATATCAATATTTCCATGTTGATATTTGCCATATGTTTCGCCCTCTTTTTGAATCGAATCAATCGTAGAAAAACGGTATCTACGGATACGGTGATTTCAGTATTCGCTTCATTAAGTATGGCAATCGGTTTAGTCATACTATCAAGAAGCGGCAGCTTTTCAAAATATTCGGCTCTATTGGTAGGAGATATCTTAAGTATTGAAGTATCCGAAATCAGCATGTTATTAATCATATTTGTAATAACCATTCTGTTCTGGTTCTTAGGCTTTAACAAACTTCTTGCCATCAGTGTGAATGAGTCACTTGCAAGAAGTAAAAAAATTAATATCAAGGCGATGGAAGATATCTTCAGCGTGCTTATTGCAATTATTGTCATGTCCTCAGTGAAATGGGTGGGGATTCTGATTATCAATGCTTTATTAATATTACCGGCAGCTGCAAGCAGAAATATGTCGGCAAATGTAAGAGAGTATCATTTGTTTTCAATAATGATATCAATGTTTTCCGGAATTATGGGATTAATATTTTCATATTATGCGGGCACGGCAGTAGGTCCGACTATCGTTATCATCTCTTCTGTCATTTTCTTTACTACACTATTTTTTAAGCCACTGAGTAGAAAATAATTGGATAACATTATACTATAGTTCAGGTAAGGATGATACGAGGTGTATTTTATGATAATGCTATGCTAAAATCATAGTAAATACGAGACAAATATATGCGAATCGATGTATACTGCATAATTTCTGTGAATCACTTACTACTGTTTAAACATAAGGATGTATTATATCTGTAGAATATGAAATCAAACTGTATTAATAATATTTTAGTAAAGATATTAAATTTAACTATGACAAAGATAACAAAGATATAAAATTAATGTTTTGTTTTTCCTGAAGTATATGAGATAATAAAAAATAAGAAAGCTTAAGTATTACTAGGTACAATGTGCAATAAAGTTATAATATACTAAGTTTATTGTAAAACTTATCAAGGTGGGTTGAAATTTAAATCGTTTCCTTGTCTATCAATAAAGTTACGGAGGGAATTATGAAGAATTCAAGAATACAGACCTATGTGAAAATAATGATTAATTTTATTATTCTTATCGTTGTAGCCTTATTTCTGTTATTTTTGCTGCCACGTTTGATTAGTTTTTTTATGCCGATTATTATCGGCTGGATTATCTCTATGATTGCAAATCCTCTTGTTAATTTTCTGGGGAAAAAGCTAAAGCTTAGACGAAAACATAGTTCCGCAATCATTATAGTAACCGTCATTTTAGCAATCGTCGGAATTATGGCTCTCTTAGGAGCGATTTTATTTAAAGAAGCCAAGGAATTAATGGAAAATCTACCAATAATAGTGGATGAATTAGGGAAAAAGTTAAATGATTTTTCCGTCTATCTTCAAAAAAGATCTGAAACACTACCAAAAGGAATTCGTAATACGATTGATGGTTTTATCGTAGGTATTAACAATGATATTAACAATATGGCGAATCGTAAAAATTCTCTATCCTTTGACAGTGTCAGCCTTATGGCTAAGAATGTTGCAGAAATATTTCTCTATACCATCATAACAATTCTATCAGCTTACTTTTTTACATCTAATAGAGAGGAATTATCAGCAGGATTGAAAAAACATCTGCCGGCTTCCTTCCTTATTTACTGGAGACTGATTTACGATAATTTTAAATCAGCCTTTGGTGGATATTTTAAAGCGCAATTTAAAATCATGTTGATTCTGACGGTAATCATGTTCGCGGGCTTTGAAATTCTACAGGTGGGCTATTCTTTCTTGTTTGCCCTTGGAATAGCTTTTCTGGATTTCCTCCCGGTTTTTGGAACAGGAGCGATATTATGGCCTTGGGCAGCAATCGAAGTGATTTCAGGTAATTATATAAGAGCAGTTGGGCTGATGGTTATTTACGTGATCTGCCAGATTGTAAAGCAGATATTACAGCCTAAAATGGTGGGGGACAGTATCGGACTTCATCCGCTGGCAACTTTGATTCTATTGTTTGTCGGCTATAAATTATATGGCATTACAGGCATGATTCTTGGAATTCCAATTGGCATGGTTTTAGTAAATCTATACCGGGTAGGTATGTTTGATCGTATGATCAGAGGCTTTAAAGTGATAGCAAATGACATCAATGAATTTAGAAAATTTTAAAAAATTTTTAAATAAATAAAAAGTTACCTATACAAATGAGGAAAACAATGGTAAAATGATTCTGATATATTAAACAGAAGATACCATTATTAACTGAGGAGTATAAGTATGAGCACTACAATTGAATTAGAAAACGAAGTGATTATTACCACCGATGAGATTAAGTTGATTTTAGATCAATATCGGATAGGTAAGAAACCGCTGGCAAAGTTACTTGGTTGGGGGGAAACAACCATTATCCGTTATATGGATGGTGATGTGCCAACCAGTGAATATTCCAGCAGATTAAGAAAAATTCTGGATGATCCAGATTATTATTATGATTTGTTGTGCAAAAAAAAGGAGAATTTAACCAGAGTAGCATTCAAAAAGAGTAAAAGAGCAGCGTTATCTAAGATTATGTCTACTAAAATTTATACTGTAGCATACTATATCGTTAATAAATGTAATGCAGATATTTGCGCTGGATATGTCCAGTATTTACTTTATTATGCACAGGCCTTTTCATTAGCTTTATATGAGAAAGACATATTCGAAGAGGAGTGCGGGGTAAATAGTGAACATAAACCTTACTTAAAACTATTCCATGCAATGCAAAAGTGTGGCATACATACCCTGGAAGGGGTAGAGGAATTCCTTGAATTAGAAGAGATTGAATTGATTGATACCGTTGTGGATAGCTTCCTATGGTATGGCCCTAATGCATTGAAAGCATTATCGAACTATGAAAAATCGTTGATAAAGATTTCGAGAGATAAGTTTAATAATAAAATTATTTCTAAAGAAGGAATTAAACTATACTTTAAAGAAATACTGAGCCAATACGGAATTGACGATGTAAAATCAATTCATAAATATCCGGATCAGAAGCTTGCAGAGATGAAAGAATTTTATAAATAATTCGTTTGTCTTATGAGGAATAGCAACAGTAGCTGTTTTGCAAATTTATACCCAAAAGTTAGACTTATTATGACATATTAATATGACAACAATATAAATGCGCCTGCAATAATTTGGTTAGTTTAAAAATCATCCGAATTAATGCAGGCGCATTGTAATCATGTAAACGAAAACAAAAAACTTACCTGAATTTCACTGATGGAAATCCAGATAAGTTCTATAAATCAAATAAATTTAACGAAATTTAGTTACTTTGTTTATTTCTTCTATCCCTCATTCGCAGAGTAGGATCAAGAATTTTCTTTCTTATACGAAGATTGGAGGGTGTTACCTCTAAAAGTTCATCGGTTTCAATGAATTCCAGCGCTTGCTCCAGACTTAAAACCTTAGGAGGAGTAAGCCTTAATGAATCATCCGCACTGGAGGAGCGGGTATTGGTAAGCTGCTTACGTTTACATACATTAACTTCAATATCCTCTGCTTTCGGATTTTGACCAACGATCATTCCGGAGTATACCTTCGTGCCGGCACCTATGAAGAGAATACCTCTTTCCTGAGCATTATAAAGACCGTAAGTAATACTTTCACCGGACTCATATGCAATTAGACTTCCTGTTTTACGATACTGGATATCACCCTTGTAAGGTCCATAACCATCAAACAGTGTATTAATGATACCGGTTCCTTTCGTATCAGTTAAGAATTCACCGCGATATCCGATAAGACCACGGGCAGGAATGGAAAATTCAACACGGGTATGGCCATTGCCAGAAGTATGCATATTAATCATCTCACCCTTGCGCTGCCCCATTTTATCAATTACCGTACCGGCAAATTCATCCGGTACATCAATCATGGCATGTTCCATAGGCTCTAATTTCTTACCGTTTTCATCGGTTTTATATAATACCTCTGCTTTGCTGACTGAGAATTCATATCCTTCACGGCGCATGTTTTCAATTAATACGGAAAGATGAAGCTCTCCTCTACCGGATACCTTAAAGCTTTCTGTTGTATCCGTTTCTTCTACTCGCAGACTTACATCGGTATTCAATTCCTTCATCAAACGTTCTCTTAAATGACGGGAGGTTACAAACTTACCTTCCTTACCTGCAAGTGGGCTGTCATTGACATTAAAATACATTGCAATCGTAGGCTCCGATATTTTCTGAAACGGAATCGGTTCAGGATGCTCTGGAGAACAGATGGTGTCACCGATATGGATGTCGGCAATACCTGAAATTGCTACGATGGAACCGATGGTTGCCTCATTAATTTCAACTCTTTTCAGACCATCAAATTCATAGAGCTTACTGATTTTAACTCGGGTACATTTATCTGGCTCGTGGGCATTAACCATTACGGCATCCTGATTAACTTTAATTGTACCGTTATCCACCTTACCGATACCGATACGTCCGACATATTCATTATAATCAATGGTACTGATTAATACCTGAGTGCTCTTATCGGGATCACCTTCGGGTGCCGGTATATAATTAATAATAGTTTCGAACAGAGGGGTCATATCGACAGCGTCTTCCTCTATAGAAAGAGCTGCAATACCCTGTTTTGCAGAGGCAAATACAAAAGGACAGTCAAGCTGTTCATCATTTGCATCAAGCTCAAGAAATAATTCAAGAACCTCATCAACAACTTCATCAGGTCTAGCCTCCGGACGGTCAATTTTATTAACACATACAATAACCGGCAGGGATAACTCCAGAGCCTTTTTTAATACAAATTTGGTCTGCGGCATGGCACCTTCAAATGCATCAACTACCAGAACAACGCCATTAACCATTTTTAAAACACGTTCCACCTCGCCGCCGAAATCTGCATGGCCGGGAGTATCTATGATATTAATCTTGGTTCCGTTATACAAAACAGCAGTATTCTTTGATAAAATCGTGATACCGCGCTCTCGTTCAATTGCATTGGAATCCATGACTCTTTCTACAACTGCTTGGTTGGATCGAAATACACCGCTTTGCTTTAATAGTTCGTCCACCAGAGTAGTCTTACCATGATCGACATGAGCAATAATGGCTATATTTCGAATATCCTCTCGTTTCATTACAAATTACCTTCTTTCTAAAGACTTTCTATGTCTTTTCACCAATTACTATTTATTCTCAACAACCTTAACATTGTAGCACACCAAAATATGAAAAATCAACGGATGTTTCGGAAATATTTATAATATTTTTAATGTAATTTTGTATAAAATCACAAAAATTGGGAATTAGTATAATTATATTTCATTTTATACTTCTAAAATATGGAAATAAGCATATATATTAATCATAGGTGAATCAAGCTGTTTTTGACTGAACAGATAAATTTACCCCACATTTTAGAGCAGATTGGCGTAAAAATGAACGCCAGGAGAGAAGGGAGAGGTACGATATGACAGATAAAGTATTTGATAACAATCAAGTAAGTATTGCAGGAGAGGTAATCAGTGACTTTACGTTCAGCCATGATGTATTTGGAGAAGGTTTCTATGTTCTGGAGGTTGTAGTAAGCCGGTTAAGTAATTCCTATGATATGATACCGGTTATGGTTTCGGAACGACTCATTGATGTAAAACAGGATTATAAGGGTAAATTTGTGGAGGTGCTTGGACAATTTCGGTCCTATAACCGTCACGAAGAAAGTAAGAACAAATTAGTGTTATCCGTCTTTGCTCGTGAAGTTAAAATGGTTGATGAATTGTCTGAGAACGCGAAACCGAATCATATCTTCTTGGACGGATTTGTATGTAAACCGCCGATTTATCGTAAAACACCACTTGGACGGGAGATTGCTGATGTTCTGCTCGCAGTGAATCGACCCTATGGCAAATCGGATTATATTCCATGCATCTGCTGGGGAAGAAATGCCAGATTTGCAGAATCCTTCGCAGTAGGCGGTCATGTCCAGATATGGGGCCGAATCCAGAGCCGAGAATATCAGAAGAAGATGAATGACGAGGAATTCGAAAAGCGTGTTGCTTATGAGGTATCAGTCAGCAAGCTAGAGTATCTGGAGGAGTATTAAAAAGGATATCATAGGATGTATTGGGATCAGAAGCATTATGATCAGAGGCATTATGATCAGAAGCATTATAATAGGTAAAAAAGTAAATTATCCTATAGAAATAAATCGGATACCGTTATAACTAGAGATAATTTTAGTTATTTATTTTTCGGATAATTATAAATTTAAGAGTTCGATATATAGCAGGTTACGCTATATATCGAACCTATTTTATTTCATATGTAAAAATTGCGCCCTATAAACATAGAAGGTGTTCCGTACAGGAAGTGTGCCTCACTGAAAGGTTGTATGTGAAAGATCAAATATGCCCATAGACTTTACTTGCAGTTTCCTTAATAACAGGATAAGTAAATAGTAATTTTTGCTGATTGGATACAGTTGCTAAAACTAAACCAACAAGGGCCGACATATATTACTTATAGTAAGACTTTTAACAAATGAACAAGCTTAGATAAAGATAGGAAGAACTTAACGGATAAATTTTAAGTAAGCAGTTATTTTACTAATGGAAGGAGGATGAGAATATTTCAAAACCTGAAGTAAGACAGGCAGAATTAGGTTATTGTTCCTTTAATGGAATGCTCAGTACTTAATTCCAAGCTTCCTTCGGGCCAAGTGCTGACACTTTACTTACGCACCTAATAGTCTTTGCTGTGCATACAATATCTACAATTTAGGAGTTTCGTAATTACCTATCAAAATTTAAATTATGGGGGATAAATATGTTTAGAAACATTAGAAAAAGTATTATTTCTATTGTAACAATTATTACGATGTTAATATCATTGGTACCTACCAGCGTTTATGCTGCTCGTATGGCTACAACTGCAACCACAAGAGAAACTACATATCCTAATCTACTTGGTAATGATAACGTGAAGAAGCCATCAACTGCCGGAGCGTTACAGCTTCTTAATAAAAATGGCAAGATGACATTGTGTGATAAAAGTGGAAAAACGATTCAGTTAAGAGGAATGAGCACTCACGGATTACAGTGGTATCCAGGGATACTGAATGATAATGCTTTTAAAGCTCTTTCTAACGATTGGGAAAGCAATGTAATTCGTCTGGCAATGTATGTTGGTGAAAACGGTTATGCTACTAACCCAATCACTATGCTTAAAAATGTGGAAGATGGAATTGATTTGGCGATTGCTAATGATATGTATGTAATCGTTGACTGGCATGTGCTTACGCCTGGGGATCCGAATGCCGCTATTTATTCCGGAGCCAGCAATTTCTTTAGAATAATTTCTAATAAATACCCGAATGATCCGCATATTATATATGAATTAGCAAATGAACCTAACAGCAATGCACCAGGAGTGACGAACGATGCAGCTGGTTGGGCTAAAGTAAAATCCTATGCGGAGCCTATTATCAAAATGCTTCGCGATCAGGGAAATAAAAATTTGATTATTGTCGGTAGTCCAAACTGGAGTCAACGGTCTGATTTAGCAGTTGCTAACCAGGTTATTGATCCGAATAATAATACCGCTTATTCAGTGCATTTTTACACTGGTACTCATAAGCCTTCCACTGATGATACAGACAGAGATAATGTAATGAGCAACGTAAGATATGCAATAGAACATGGTCTAGCTGTATTTGCAACGGAGTGGGGAACCAGTAACGCTGACGGAACCGGTGGGCCATTCTTTGACAATGCTGATATTTGGTTGAATTTCTTGAATGAGAACAATATCAGTTGGTGTAACTGGTCATTGAGTAACAAGGGTGAGACATCTGCAGCTTTTACTGCATATGAAAGTGGTAAGACAGATGCAACGGATCTTGATCCTGGTGCTGATCATGCGTGGTCGATAAAGGAATTGAGTACTTCTGGTGAATATGCACGTGCACGTATCGAAGGAATTGCTTATCAACCAATTGATCGTAATACATATACAACAAATATATGGGATTTTAATGATGAAACAACACAAGGTTTTGGTATTAATAAGGATAGCCCGGTTAAAAATATAGGCATTACGAACAAAAATAATGCATTAAAACTAACAGGGCTTGCCGCAAGTAATGATCTCTCAGCGGGAAATTATTGGTCGAATGTCAGGCTTTCTGCGGATGGAACGAGCCAGAAGCCTGATATCAAAGGAGCAACAAAGTTATCCATGGATGTTATTACTGCTGAACCCGCAACCGTCTCAATTGCAGCGATTCCTCAAAGTAGTAATCATGGATGGGCAAATCCAAAGAGTGCTGTACAAGTAACACCGGCTGATTTTATCAATCAGAATAATGGAACCTATAAAGCTACATTGACAATGACAGCGGATAACACCCCTAATTTACAAGCAATTGCAGAAGATCCCGATGACCATATTATGACAAATATTATTTTATTTGTCGGTTCAGACATAGATAGTATTTCTTTGGATAATATATCTATTTCGGGAAGCCGTGTTGATACTGGTACACCGGTAAAGAAAGATCCTATAGGTACAGCTGCACTGCCGTCCACCTTTGATGATTCAACCAGACAGGGATGGGATTGGGATGCAGCTTCCGGTGTGAAAGGTGATTTAACAATTCAACCGGCGAACGGTTCCAAAGCTCTCTCTTGGGATGTAAGGTATCCGGATATAACCCCTACCGATCCATGGGCAGTTTCACCGCGTCTCATTCTTGGCGGTATCAATACAACCCGTGGAGATAAAAAGTATGTTAGCTTTGATTTTTATCTTAAGCCTAAGACTGCCACGAAGGGAACAATTAATATAAACTTGGCATTTGCTCCGCCGGCGCTTGGCTATTGGGCACAGGTTAAGGATTCCTATAATATTGATTTAACAAAGTTAAGTTCTATGTCAAAGACAGCCGATGGATTATATCGTTTTAAAGCTTATTTCGATTTGGATAAACTAAGCGATGGAAAGGTATTTGCAGCAAATACACTATTACGTGATATTACCGTAGTTGTTGCTGATGGAAATTGTGATTTTTCAGGAACGATGTATATGGATAATCTACAGTTTACCAATACTCCTTCTGCTCCAGCTCAATATACAGTAACTTTCAATAGCATGGGTGGAAGCGCGGTACCCAGTCAGACTGTAAATGTTGGCAGTACAATCACAGCACCAAAAGCACCAACCATGTCCTATTATTACTTTGGAGGCTGGTATAAAGATGCAGCATGTAAAACTGCATGGAATTTTGCAACCGATAAGGTTACGACAAATACAACACTATATGCTAAGTGGGTCATGATCAATAACCAATATGTTGTAACTTTTAACAGCCAGGGCGGAAGTGCAGTAGCAAGCCAGGTTGTTTACTATAACAATAAAGTAACACCACCATATGCACCAACCAAGAGTGGATATATTTTTGCTGGTTGGTACGTAGACGCAGCATGCCAATATCCTTGGAACTTTGCTACATATACGATTATGGCAAATACAACACTGTATGCTAAATGGGTTTATAACATATGTACCGTAACATTTAATAGTCAGGGCGGAAGTGCGGTAGCAAGCCAGAATATTTACTATAATAATACAATATCAGCACCAAATGCACCAACCAAGAGCGGATATACCTTTGGCGGTTGGTATAAAGATGCAGCGTGCCAATATGCATGGAATTTTGCAACGGATAAAGTCACTTCAAATACAACTCTGTATGCCAAATGGTCCAATTTTGTTCTCACTGTACCTGCATATGTAAATGCTGTATCAAACGGCTACAACAGTATACAAATAAGCTGGAATTATGTAAGTGGTGCAAACGGATATGAAGTATACAGATATAATTCAAGTCGTAGAACCTATGTCACAGTAGGTGAAACAAAATCTACAGTATATACGGATGCAGGATTAACAACCGGAAAAACATATTATTATAAGGTAAGAGCATATGCAACAGTAGGTTCAACAAAAATATATAGTAATTATACGACACCTGTTTATGCAAGGCCGGCATTATCAACACCGACCAACCTTATGGCTACCAGACTGGGTTCAAGGAACATTAAGCTTACCTGGAATAGAGTTAGCGGAGCATCCGGTTATGAAGTATACAGAATCGGTTATGGAGTAATAAAAAGAACGACCGCTTCCAGCTATACAAATACCCGTTTGTCAAAAAGAAAAACATATTATTATAAAGTAAGAGCATACAAAATGGTTGGAAGAACAAAAGTTTACAGTGGTTGGACGCCTATAGTTTCTGCAAGATATCAATGGTAAGAGTTATAAAAACATATTTATATAATTTGTAGTTTTCAAGATTAAAAGGGTTTTCAAATTGATAGATTTTATCAATTTGGAAACCCTTTGACAGTATATATAAATTTTAACTCAATGGTTAAGCATTAGACGGCTTATCAGATTCATCATATTACTTCTTTTTGTCTTGATATCCTCTTGCCCCTAATTAAATTTTCTTAAAGCCTCCTTGACAGCTGACTCTGTTGATAAAAAGTTAATATAAGATAACAGGGCTAAAAGAGTAAATTATTATTATTTTATTGACAACTAGGTTGGCGGCAGGGATACCGATCGTGGGGTGTGGGAGGGAAGGCATATGCAGTTTACGTGCAATTCTTAGGTACTGAAACGAGCGATGAAATCAGACGTGCGACAATTCGCACGAGCGCAAATGTTTGACGAGCAGGTGACCGGAAAAAAACTACTGCGTAGCATTTTTCCGGTCACCTGTGAGGAGTTTTTGCGCGTTCTGATTGTCCCAAGCGAGCGTAAGTGCCTTAGAATTGCTAGTAAACTGCATCTGCTTTTCCTCCCACACCCCACGATCGGTATCCCTGCCGCCAACCGTCCCTTTGAACAAATCTATTTAAAAAATAACCATTGACAACAAAATTCTCTAGTGTTACTATGAAGCTACGAATATTGTGAAAAACATATTGCTTATGGTAGAGGCGCATTGTTTAAGAGTAAACTGCTGGATATGTCAGGCATAGAGGAACGCAGTGAAAGGAAACAGTGCCGAAGTGGTAATAATCCTGAGTTATTATTGCTGGGCAGATGGTGAATAACCATCTGACTGTCATCAGAAATTGATGGAGCGCTGCCTAAAGAATATTTAAACTGTACAGGTTCATGAATCTATCATGATTCCCTTCAGTTATTCTTTAGTGTCGACTCTGTAGGTCGACTTTTTTTACGCATTTTAATAATCATCAGCTTTGCAATGACTTTTGCACAAAAGGTTCGTAAAATTAAGACGAAGTTTAATAGGAGGTTAAGAAAATGTCAGTATTTAAAGGGGCAGGTGTTGCTATTGTAACACCATTTACTAAGAACAACGAAGTGGATTATGAGAAGCTTGGCGAACTGATTGAATATCAGATTGTAAACAAAACGGACGCAATTATTATCTGTGGTACTACGGGAGAGGCGTCCACTTTATCACATGAGGAGCATTTGGAGTGTATCCGTTATACGGTAGAGAAGGTGGCAGGAAGAATTCCGGTAATCGCCGGAACCGGTTCAAATTGTACGGAAACTGCAATCTATCTGTCAAAGGAAGCGCAAAAATACGGTGCAGATGCATTATTGCTTGTAACACCTTACTATAATAAAGCGACCCAGAATGGATTAATTGCACATTTTACAGCAATTGCAAATGCAGTATCCATACCGATCATTCTTTATAATGTACCCGGAAGAACCGGCTGTAACATTCAGCCGCAGACAATTGCAACTCTGGTTAAAAATGTGAAGAATATCGTAGGTGTAAAGGAAGCCAGCGGCGATATCGTACAGGCAGCAAAGATCATGCAGCTTACGGATGGTAAGATTGATTTATACTCCGGTAATGATGATATGGTTGTTCCGATACTTTCCTTAGGTGGTGTTGGAGTGATCTCTGTACTTTCCAATGTCGCTCCGAAGGACACCCATGATATGGTTTATAAATTCCTTGAGGGTGATATCGCAGGAAGCCGTGAACTTCAGCTTAAGTATCTTCCTTTGGTGAATGCATTATTCTGCGAAGTAAATCCGATTCCGGTTAAGAAGGCTGTCAATTTAATGGGCTTTGAGGTTGGAGGGCTCAGAATGCCTCTTACCGAGATGGAACCAGCGAATGCAGAGCGTTTACTCAAGGAAATGAATGCGCTATCAATTAAAACGATATAATAGGATTAGGGTGTCAAAAGTCAGCTATATATAGAGAGATGAATATTTGTGCATATATATTCATCTGGACTCGCCTTACCTTCAAGCGAAATTGACTTTATATAAAGTTTTTATACAAGGGTCGCTTGAGCCGGTCTTCGCCATCTGAATATATATACACGTATATTCATTAAGCTAGTTAATTTCTGACTTTTGATACCCTAACCCTAAAAACGTTATAATAATAAATAACATACCTTTTATTAGGAGGAAAATATGACAAATATCATATTACGAGGCTGTAATGGTTATATGGGACAGGTGATTACAGATATTGTAGATGCGGATGATAATACTGTAATTGTAGCAGGTGTCGATGTAAGACAGAACCGAGTAAATAAATATCCTGTTTATCAGAACTTTAATAAGTGTAATGTAAAAGCAGATGTGATTATTGATTTTTCAGCACCGATTAATCTGGAGGAGATGCTGGATTATGCAATTTCAAAGGGAATTGGCATTGTACTTTGTACTACCGGCCTGTCGAAGGAGCAGCTTATATTGGTAGACGAAGCTTCTAAGCAAATTCCAATTTTACGATCCGCTAATATGTCAATGGGAATTAATCTGATCTCCAAGCTTTTGAAGGAAGCGGCTGGCATACTGGCTGATGCAGGGTTTGACATTGAAATTGTTGAGAAGCATCATAACAGAAAGGTGGATGCTCCTTCCGGTACGGCACTGGCTCTTGCGGATGTTATGAATGAAGTATTGAATCAGGAATACAGTTATAATTTTGACAGATCCAAAGAACGTGTGATGAGAAATAAAAAGGAAATCGGTATTAGTGCGGTTCGTGGAGGAACTATAGTAGGCGAGCATGAGGTAATATTTGCAGGAACCGATGAAGTGATTGAAATAAAGCATACAGCATATTCAAAGGCCATATTTGCGAAGGGTGCTGTTCAGGCAGCAAAATTCCTTCCCGGTAAAGCTGCCGGAATGTATAATATGAGCGATATTATGGATTAATTACATGGATGAATTAGTCTATGTAAATTATTAAATGTGAGATTTGCAGGTTTATAAAAACCCTTCAATAATATCTGTGGTTATTTATATTAAAAATCAAGACGAATCAATGAACGCCAAGGGCTATGTATATGTTTCAATCTATATTAGAAACATAATCATAGCTCTTGGCATTTATGATGATAGAAAAGTGAGAAAGATTTTAATAATTTCATTATCAAATTATTTACTGTCGGGAGGAAGATCTGTGAATTTTGTGATGCTTCACTCACAAAAAACATACACGTTTATAGAAAGAACGATAACTACTGTTTCATAAACTTGTACGAATAATATGCGCATTGACATAATATATTTACATATGGGATAATCAAGCTTGTGGTCAGGAGATGCCAGGAATAGGAGCAGCTATGAGTATAAAGAGAAAATTAATATTAATGGGAATATGCGCAGGTATTATATTAATTGTATTAGCGGTCAATATTGTTAATCGGATTCAGGATGACAAACCTACAGGCAGTGTTATCGTTAAGGAGAATGTCATAACCCGGGCTGAAGCTTACCGTCTGTTAAGCTATCTGAAATATGATAAAACGAAAAGGGAAGCTATTGCCAGCAGTATTGAATATTCCAATAAGAAATTGTCGGGATGGTATGATTCCTATATTAATGCAGTATATAAAATGGGACTTATTGATAATCATATAACTGAGAATCCGAATGAAGCGCTGACCTATGGTTATTGTAAAGAATTGATTGATAAATTAATATTAAATAATCCGGATTATCAAAAAGCATATACCGGTCTGACATTTGAATTTACTGCTTCAAAGAAAGACATGCTTAGTAAAGATTTTCTGGAGTTATATAGGGCTCTCCTTGCTTTGGTTCCTAAGGAGGATAAGATAGTAAGTGAGTGTGCAATACTTGTACTGGGCAGAGATACCACTCAGGACGGTGTGGATCGCATGATTACCAGTCAGGGAAAGTATTATTATCTGGACGCAATCAGCTATGAGGAGAATGCGAAAGTAAAGACTGCAAATGATCCGAAAGCATTTATTAATCAATATATGGACAAAGGTGTGAAAGCACTGGTCAGTGATCAGGAGATAATTTACATATCATCTGAAACAACGGAAAAAATAATGTTACATAATATATGGATTGAACAGGGAAAAGATCTAAAGCTAGATACCTATATGGAAGGGATACATAAAAGCATTGACACCGTGTCAAAATTAAGTTCGCCGATTGAGAAGGTAATCGGTGATATTACCATAGAAAATCAGAAGGTCGTAAAAATTAATGTAAAACCCGACATGATAAAGGGAAAGGTTTTACAGATGGGAAAAGGTTATATTGACGTGGAGGGCTATGGTAAAGTACCCCTCGACGGGAGCTTTAGGATTTACAAAATCTATGGTGAGATATCAATGGAACCCTCTGGGAGTATACTAGTAGGATATGATAACACTGATTTTATTGTATCCGGAGGTAAAATATGTGCCGCATTGATTACTGAGAGTATTAAAGCGAAGGATATCAGGGTACTACTTAAGACAACGGGCTATAAGGACATTTTCCATGCTTCTGTACAATTAACAGCAACCTCTGATTTTACAGTCAGTACAAAGGGAAAGAAGAAATCCTACAAAAAAGGGGAAAAGGTTACGATTAAACCGGGGAACGAGCTTTTTAAAAATGGACGTATTACTGTAAAGGCTAATTCGGAAGACGCCAAAATAAAAATTTTATCTATTAAACGCTCCTATGGAAATCCAAAATACCGTGGTACTTTAGAAATATCGGAGGAAGATAATAAACTAATCCTAGTAAATGAACTACCGCTTGAAGAATATTTATACGCAGTAATACCAAGTGAAATGCCGACAAGCTATGGGGTTGAAGCCTTAAAAGTACAGGCAGTGTGTGCCAGGAGCTATGCATACAGACATCTTCTCGCGAATAGCTTAAGTCAATATGGTGCCCATGTGGATGACAGCTCGTATTATCAGGTCTACAACAATATTTCGGAAAATGAAGATTCTATACTAGCGGTAAAGGATACTTATGGTCAGGTAATAAAGTATGACAATGATGTCATTGTTGCGTACTATTACTCTACCTCCTGCGGCCATACCACCGATCCTTCCAGCGTATGGGCAACTGGTACAAAGTTTCCTTATCTGGAACGTAAGTTAATGCTAACCGAGGAAAAGGGAGAAGCTGCACAGGCACAGAGTAAAGCTGAGAAAAAATATGAGGATTTATCCTCTGAAAAGACATTCAAGAGCTTTATTCAGTCAAATAATATTTCCACCTATGACAGCAGCTTTAGCTGGTATCGGTGGAAGGTTACTATGAATGTAAATAATATTAAGAGGGTAGTTAACAATAATCTTGCGGGCAGATATAATACAAATCCAAAATTGATCCTTACAAAAGTGAAGAAAGGTAAGAAAATGGTATTCCAAAGTATTCCTGTAGATACGGTAGGCGATATTGTGGATATTCGTGTCTTAAAACGTGAAAGCAGTGGAATTATTTCTGAGCTTTTAATCAAAGGCAGCAAGAATACCATAAAAGTTTGTAAGGAGTATAATATCCGGGCACTTCTTGCTCCCACCTATGATAGTATTATCAGGCAGGATGATAGTAAAATTGATAATTTAACCATGCTACCCAGTGCATTTTTTATAATAGAAGAAGTAAAAAATAAGAGTAAGCTTACAGGCTTCAAATTGACTGGCGGCGGATATGGACATGGAGTTGGAATGAGCCAGAACGCAGTAAAATCCCTGACTGAGGCAGGTAAAGATTACAAGGATATAGTATCGTATTTTTATAAAGATACGAAAATGGGATTGATTTATGAATAGTGTGTATTAAAGAAATGAATATGTGTGCATATAGATACATATGACTCGCCTTTCCATCAAGCGGTAACTTTCTTATTAAGCCTCAGAGATGTAAAATGCTCGCAGCAGCTCACATTTTACTGAGTCTTAAACGAAAGAAAAGGCAACCGCTTTCAGCCGGACTTCGTCATCTGTATCTATATGCACACATATTCATTGATTTACATTATAGAATATTTATATTATGAAGACCTTCATAATAAGCGCCGAGCGAGGCGTGTGTGCATCCGCCGGAAACTGTCATTCTCACGCACCGCTTTCATTATATGTATAAGTCGGCGTGAGAATTTGATGCCAAGGTTGAGTAGAATAATATCACGATTAGGATGTCTCGCAAGCGGGCACCCTTTTGTTGTATATTAGAAAATCAGGAATTATTCTGATAGTAATATATTTACTTAGGATTTATGATATAAAAGCCGGATTTTTTGCATAAAGCTTTTATTTTCCAGTAATAGATTGAATTCGGCTCCGATAAACAAGAGATACATACAAAAATACATCCATAACATAAAAAGAACGATAGCAGTAAGACTTCCATACATCGACGAGTAGTTTGAAAAATTATCTATATAGTAGGAAAACGCATAAGAAAAGCCCATCCATCCGCCGGCACATAGCATGGCGCCGGGCAGCACACTCATAATTTTGGCTTTTTTGTTAGGTATCACGATATAGATAATCAAAAAGAAAATAACTAAAACAGTAAGACCTACAATGGTTCGTAAGCTGATGATAATTAATGCGGTAGCGGTTAAACCGGGAATTTTTTGCTCAATCCATAAATACAGACGATTTCCAAATACGAATAATATCATTGTCGCAATAAGCATAATAGCAAACATTAAGGTATAAAAAGCAGAGATCGCTCTTAGTAAAAAATATTGTCTGGTTTCATTGATATCATATACTGCATTAAGACCTTTCATGATAGCAAGAAAGCCCTTAGCAGCCGACCAAAGTGTTGTAATAGCAGTAATTGAAATTAAGGTGCTGGAGGGATTCGATTTAACAATCACGGATACAAATATTGAATTAATTGCTGTCGGAAATATTTCAGTGAAAATACTTAACATGGTACCTCTATCAATTGGTAGATATTGTATGATCCCAAGAAGCAGCATCAAAAAAGGAAAAAAAGAGACAAAGATAAAGAATGCAGCCTGCGCTGAAAATGCAGCTACATTATCATCCCTTATTTTCGTAGAAACTAATCCAAATAACCGAATAGTGGCTTTAACCATTAGCTACCTCCATAATACTACTAAACAGAATAATTGATATTATATAAGCTCAAATATACAATTCTTTATTATATTATATGAGAAGATGAATTAGACTATCCAATAAAATTTAGTCATATCAATTTGTTAAAATTAAACCGGGATTTAGTAAATCGTTCTTTCAATACCTATGCAAATCTATGCAAATTATCTGATCTGATTTTCCTTATAAAGCCAAATTATGACGGAATATCAGAAGAAATTCTCGTAATAATTAGGTGGATACATATTTCGTCGAATTGTAGAAGAAACATATAATTGATAAAATAGCGGAATTGTTATATAATCGCGGTATGCAAAAATTTTTTATTTTTAATACGTGGATAAACTATTGATTTTTCTTAGGTTTATAGTATTATGGTAAGAGGAATGTAAATATTTCGTAAAAGATAAATGTTTTGGGGGAGATATCTTCCCTTAACTGAGATAAATATACTCTTGTAACATGGAGGACTACTGATATGATTAATTTTGATGAAGAAATTGAAAAATTCCAACCAAGCTTAGAAGTTGAACAGGCGGAAGAGGTTATCAATAATAATGACTTAACGGACGTTACTGACATACTAAAGGAAGTACTGAAGGAAAAGAATAATAATTAAAAACAAATAGAGTTATAGTTTTCCATAAGGTTGAACTATAACTAAATAGATTAGAACGGACAGGTGGGGATGATATGATTTGCCCGAATTGTGGAAGTAACATGTCGGACAAAAGAAAGCGCTGCGAAAGATGTGGCACAGACTTAACTATATATAAGAAGATACTAAGAGTTTCCAATTTATATTATAATAGGGGCCTTGAAAAAGCAAAAGTCCGTGATTTAACAGGAGCAGTGGTTGCTCTTCGTAAAAGTCTTGATCTTAATAAATTAAATATAAATGCAAGAAATTTGCTAGGACTTGTTTATTTTGAGATGGGAGAAACCGTGGCCGCCCTTAGTGAGTGGGTAATCAGCAGACATTTTCAGTCGGATGATAATGATGCGGATGAATATATTAATAAGGTACAGTCGAATCCAACCAGACTGGATTCCTTAAATCAAGCAATCAAAAGATACAATACGGCACTTAATTTTGCGAAGCAGGGAAGTGACGATTTGGCAATTATTCAGCTGAAGAAGGTAGTCAGCCTGAATCCTCACTTCTTACGTGCATTCCATCTGCTGGCATTACTTTATATGAAGGCCGGTGACTATGAAAAGGCAAAGAGATATCTCATTAGGGCAGGAAAGATTGATGTTTCTAATACGCAGACCTTACGTTATTTGAAAGAGATGGAGGAACCTGTAAGTAAGGATCCTGATACGAATCTGGAGGCTGAACAGCCAAGTGGAGTTACCAATACGATTATGCCGATTTCCACGTATAAAGAGGACAAGCCAAATATAATGGCTTTTGTTAATCTTGTAATAGGTGTGCTAATTGGTATTGCAGTAACCTCTTTTCTGATTATACCTAATGTAAAAAAGAATATTATAGCCAATCAGAATACAGATTACACGAATAATGCATCTGCTCAAACCCAGCTTAGTGCAAAGGATGACGAGATTAATACATTAAATGAAAAAGTAAAAAATTATGAGGATCAGATTAAGGAGCTTCAGACTAAGATCAGTAATGCCCAGACTACAGAATCATCCTCTCCGCTACTACTTTCAGCTTCTCTCAAATATTTGGATGAGCTTGGTAAGGCAAAGGGTGACAGGGATTTTACTGCAGTAGCTGATACCTTGGCTACAATAGATGACACTAAGTTAGAAGATAAGGATTCCAAGGATCTTCTGAAACGTTTGCGGGATGAAACCTATCCTACCGTGGCTAAGTCTTATTGGGAATCTGGGCATGCAAAATATCTTCAAGGTAAATATGAGGATGCTTTGAAGGATTTAGCCAAGGCAATGACCTTAGATACGAAAAATCCAGATCCCGTTTATTTTACGGGAAGAACCTATGATCGCATGGGCGATAAGGAAAATGCCAAGACTTATTATAATAAAGTCATCACTGATTTTGCTGATTCAAAAGATAGAGTTACACTGGCGAAAAGGATGATTAACAATTTAAAGTAACATAGGATTAACAATATAAAAACATAAGATAAATTATCTGAAAAAAGACGTTTCATTGAAATGGATCTCTTCCATTCTATAAAAGGTCTTTTTTCGTTTTATTACGACAAGTAATTTATGGGTTAGCTTGTCAAAATAGTGATACTCTAAGCCAGATAGAACTGATCATTAGGAGGGAAATGTAGATGCAGGATGTTAGGAGACAGGGAAAAAATATACCGAAGGAAGGGGATGGAGGAACAATATATGAGATTTATGATCGCTGCTTGGTAATCCGGCTTAACGATGAATTAGATCACCATAATGCAGTTCGAATACGGGAAAAAGCGGACAAGCTTATTGACCGAAATAATATTAAGCATGTTATATTTGATTTTGAAGGAGCCGGTTTTATGGATAGTGCAGGAATCGGTGTTGTAATGGGTAGATATAAAAAGGTGATATTTATCGGAGGGAAGACAGCAGTTGCTAATGTTGGTTCAGCAATAGACCGAATTTTTAAATTATCCGGTTTGTATAAAATTATTGATAAATATGATACGGTTGAAACAGCTTTGATGATGATACAAAAAGTATAGGGAAATTCCATAGCGAAACAAAAGGAAAGGGGATTAAAATTGGAATGATTGATAAAAATGAAATGTTAATGGAGTTTGAAAGCAAATCTCAGAATGAAAGCTTTGCTAGAACTGTAGTAGCTGCATTCGCAGCACAGCTTGATCCAACAATTGAGGAGCTGGCAGACATTAAAACTGCAGTTTCGGAAGCTGTTACGAATGCCATTATCCACGGATATGCAGATACGAAAGGTGTTATTAAAATGCGCTGTATTATCTGTGATAATGAATTAATTGTTGAAATTACTGATGAAGGTGTCGGTATTCTGAATATAGAGAAGGCAATGGAGCCTCTTTATACTTCAAGGCCGGAGCTGGAACGATCCGGAATGGGTTTTTCTTTTATGGAAGCATTTATGGATGAGCTGGAGGTTGAATCGACTATTGGGAAAGGCACCACGGTAAAAATGAAAAAGAGAATCATGAAATGTGAAAAGGTAAAATGGAATAAGCAGGAAAGCCCACAAAAAGTGATATAGTCCAATATAGAAGGGAAGCAAAACTGGTACATAAAAGAAGGGAAGTGAGCTTGAATGTGGATACGCTTGAGTTGATAAAACTGTCGAAGGAAGGCGATAAAGAAGCAAGGGATTTAGTTGTTTCCGAAAATGTGGGCCTGGTATGGAGTATTGTTAGAAGGTTTGCAAATAGGGGGCATGAGATGGAGGATTTATTTCAAATTGGAAGCATCGGTTTAATCAAAGCAATTGATAAATTTGATTCGAGCTATGAGGTGAAATTCTCCACCTATGCGGTACCTATGATTACAGGTGAAATAAAACGGTTTTTAAGGGATGACGGTATGATAAAGGTAAGCAGGTCTTTGAAAGAGACAGCAATGAAAATCAGAATCGTCAGAGAACGATATGGAAATATCTATGGCAGGGAACCTACCATTGAAGAATTAGAAAACGAGTTAAATCTGGCAAGAGATGAAGTTGTAATGGCATTGGAAACCGGTGCTGAAGTTGAATCATTATATAAGACGATCTATCAGGGAGATGGAAGTCCAATATACTTAATTGATAAAATAGCAGAAACCAAGGATGAGAGCGAAAATTTAGTAGATAGGCTGGCCTTAAGGGAAATCATAGCTTCTCTCAATGAGAAGGAGCAGGAGATTATCCGGCTTAGATACTTTAAAGATAGAACACAGACGGATATTGCAAAAGAACTGGGTATTTCACAGGTTCAAGTATCGCGGATGGAAAAAAGAATATTAAAAATCATGAGAGAAAAATTAGGTGCCTGATTTTTATGATTTTTATAAAACAGGAAACCAAGTATTACCAGTATAGTAAAAAATGTATTCCATATAATATCACTAAGCAAAAGCATCAGACCATAATCTGATGCTTTTTTATTTCATAGGAAACTGCGTCCTATGAAATAAAAGCACTCCGTGCAGGATGCGCACCTCGCGGTAAGGAAGTATGTTACTACGTAACCCGCTCGGGCGCGGAGAATGTGCGCGCACATTCTTTGTTCTTTCATAGGAAATAATATCCTGTGATATAAGAAAGTTCTCTACACAGGAATATGCACCTTGCAAAAAAGAAAGTATATTACTTCGTAATCGCGAGGTGTGGAAAATGTGCGTAGCACATTCTATGATCTTTGATTTATATAAATAGAAAGGCGTGTATTGGTATGACAGTCAGAAAGAAAATTTTATGGATTGCTATGTTAATTATTTTAGCTGCTGTAGCAATTGTTTTATGTGTCAGCTATTTTGGCAAGAAGCCCGTGAAATATGACGGAACTTTGGTGAAAGCAGGTTATCATATTCTGAATTTCGAAAATGCAGCTTGATAAGCTAATGCTTGAAATAATTAAATTAAGAAAAATGTCTTAGAAATAAGGTTTTTATAATGGAGGTATATATGGGTAATCAGAAGAAAGAATCCGTTTCAAATGTTTTAAAGGAGCCTGATAAAACCACCAGAAATCAAAAATATGATCAATATGTTAAAGAAGTAACGCCCAAAAACAATATTTATCTAAATATAGTAAAAGCTTTTCTTATAGGAGGAATCATATGTACCATTGGGCAATTTTTCATAAATTATTATAAATATCTAGGAGCCGATGGAGAAACAGCGAAGCTCTATAATACGGTAACCCTGGTATTTTTGGCTATACTGCTAACTGGTTTTGGCATCTATCAAAAGCTTGCGAAATTTGGAGGTGCGGGAACATTGGTTCCGATTACCGGATTTGCAAATTCAGTTGCTGCTCCTGCGATTGAGTATAAGAAGGAAGGACAGGTTTTTGGAATCGGATGCAAGATTTTCACGATTGCCGGACCTGTAATCTTGTATGGTATATTTACATCCTGGGTATTGGGTTTGATTTACTATCTATTAAAATGTTTTCATGTAGTTTAGCAGATAATTTAAAGGTAAATAAGGAGTATAAGTCATGGCGGAAAATGTAACAGCAAAATCAAAAATGGTAGGGAAACAAAGTGTTTTGTTTCAGAATCCTCCGTATATCATAGCAGCTTCTTCAATAGCCGGCAAAAAAGAAGGGGAAGGGCCGATGGGTTCAAATTTTGATGTCATCCATCAGGATCCTCTTCTGGGAAAAGAAAGCTGGGAAGAAGCTGAAAGTGAGCTGATAAAGCAGGCAGCATTAAAAGCCCTTGAGAAAGCAGGTCTAAAAAACTCGGATATCCGATATCTGGTTGGTGGTGATTTGCTGGGTCAGTTAATTGCAACTTCCTTTGGTATTGCAGAACTTGAGATACCGACCTTTGGAATTTATGGGGCATGTTCCACCATGGGTGAGGCCATGTCGGTGGGATCAATTCTTGTAGACGGAGGGTATGCTGAAAAGATTCTAGCTTTGACCTCAAGCCATTTTGCGGGTGCAGAAAAGCAATTCAGATTTCCACTTGATTATGGTAATCAGAGGCCTTATTCTGCCTCTTGGACGGTTACGGGAAGCGGGGCGGTTATTATTGCCGATCGTAACAGCAGTCAAGCAAAACAGGATAAGTCTCCGGTTGTAATTAAAGGCATTACGACTGGGAAAATTGTTGATTATGGTATCAAAGATTCTATGAATATGGGTGCGGCTATGGCACCTGCAGCTTATGAAACAATAAAACAGAATTTTGAAGATCTGGGTGTAAGACCCGATTATTATGATAAAATCATCACGGGAGACTTGGGATATGTCGGTAAGAATATTCTTGTAGATATGCTGAAAGAAAAGAATTATGATATTAGCACGAATCATATGGATTGCGGTATTGAGATTTTTGATAAGGACAGCCAGGATACCCATGCCGGAGGAAGTGGCTGCGGGTGTTCTGCCATTATCTTTACCGGTTATATCCTAAAGAAGCTTAAGAATAAAGAATGGAAAAGAATATTGTTTATTCCAACAGGAGCATTATTATCCCAAGTAAGCTTTAATGAAGGAAAGACAGTGCCAGGTATCGCACATGCGGTTATTGTGGAAGCAGAATAAATTGTTTAGCCTAACTGTAACATATCAGTGAATAAGACATAGCTTTCAATAAAGCGAAAGGAGGAATGCTTCTATTAGTAGAAGCTGTAGATAGGATGGAATATTTAAAGGCGTTTTTAATCGGTGGTGCCATATGCGCTATTGTCCAAATATTACTGGATAAAACGAAGCTGTTACCCGGAAGAGTCATGGTAATACTGGTTTGCTTAGGTGCTGTACTTGGAGCATTGGGGATATATGAACCGTTTGCGAAATGGGCAGGAGCAGGTGCAGGCGTTCCTTTAACAGGCTTTGGCAATCTGCTCTTTAAGGGCGTTAAGAAAGCGGTAGATAAGGATGGTTTTATCGGTATTTTTATGGGCGGTTTTACTGCTTCGGCAGTTGGAATTTCGGCAGCGCTGGTTCTGAGTTATATTGCTTCTTGGTTCTTTAACTCTAAAATGAAGTCGTGAATGTGGGGACGGAACCGGGATTTACGTTGTGAAGGTCAGGAATGTGAGATATGCACAGAGGGTGCTAGTCATGTTTTCAGGATGCAAGACATCCACTGCCTGTTTGTTTGTAACAGATAAGACATTAAAAAGCATGTCTTTCTGTTTCAAACAAACAGGCAGCAGATATCTTACATAACAGAAAACATTTGACTAGCACCCTCTGTGCATAACTCATATTCCTGACTTGTTTTATGTTGTGTACGGTTCCTGGGCTTAGTTTGGGCGGGGGACGCTTATAGATTATATAATTTGATTAAAATTCTTATTTTAAGAAAATGAGTACTATGTTATAAAAAGCGTTTCGTTAAGGATTAGCTTTTTATGCCCCAAGCGGGAAGGAAGTAGGATACTTCCTTCCCGCTTGGGGAGTATGTGAGCAGAATATTTTTTGTTTTATAGAATGGTAATTTTTATGGATGAATTAGATTTTGAATGGCATCTTCTAATTCACTATTTTCTGGGTCATTCGTCTCTGGATTGGGGTTTTGTATATCGTTTTCAGGGAGGCTGTCCTGAGGTTGAGAAGTATTGCTGTTAGGAATGCCGCCTTTATGAATATTACATGGTTTCTTGGGAAGTAAATATGGGGTATCTGCGGTTCTGGAGGTTTCTTTCTTATTTAACAGTACAATTTCCTTGATATCACTGAGTGGGCAGTTGTCTGTGGCAAGTTTTTTTGATTGGGTACATATGTTGACTTTAACATGTACATCGCAATATTGGGTTGGCTCCGTGCCTTTAGCAAAATACTCAGTTCGAATGCAGTTACCGCCTTCATATTTATCACATAAGCCTTTCACGGCTAGTTTTCCTGATTTTGTACAGATCGAAACAGGTACTACGGAATCCGGCCTAGTAAAGGTTTTTGTATCCAATTTCTTCTTTATATGAATCTGTTCCATAATTTTCTTCCATATTCTCTTTGCAAATAATGTATCAACCTGTGTCCTATTATTGTCGAAACCGGACCAGACGCTGGCAGTATAATAAGGAGTATATCCGGAAAACCATAAATCATAGTAGTTGGAGGTAGAACCTGTCTTACCCGCAACAGGCATATTAATATCAGTAAATCTCAGGCTTGTACCGGTTCCCTTATTAACAACATCCTCCATGGCACTTGTGAGCAGCCATGCGGTTGATTCTTTCATAACCTGAACTTTTTTTGGCTTATTATTAATTAATACCTTGCCGTTACGATCCAGTATTTTTGTATAAAAAGTTGGTTGCGTATAAACGCCATCATTTGCAATTGATGCATAAGCTGCAGTTAATTCGAGATTACTAACACCAACGGTTAGACCACCCAGCGCAAGAGGAGGATTTATATCAGAAACTACTTTACCGTTCTTTTCCTTGCGTGAATCGATGAGAGTAGTAAATCCAAGCTTTAACAGATAATCATAACCTAACTGGGGCGTAACATCGACCATGGTTTTTACGGTTACAATATTCATCGAATCGTAAATACCTTGTCGTAAGGTGGTTAAACCTTTATAATTTCTTGAGCCGGTCCAGTTATTAACCTCAGTTTTGGTACCGGGATAGTAATACGGTCCTGCATCATCCTGAACACTTGCCAGAGTAAAACCGGAAGTATCTAAGGCGGGTAAATAGGTGGATAGGATTTTAAAGGTGGAACCCGGTTGACGTGGTCTATCGACACGGTTCAAGGTTCTACTACGTGACTTTTCCCCTCGACCGCCAATAATAGCCTGCACCTGTCCGTTGCCTTGATCCATAACAACAAAGGATGACTGGGGTTGAATGATCATATCGATAGTTTCAGCTAGTACAGTGTCCCCATCCTTCACCTTGGATTTTTTGAAGGCTTTAATTTTTTTATTCATGTCCTTCTTATCCAGGAATAACAAAGAGAATTTGCTGCCGTCTTTATCTACATATAAGTTTTTAGGATCGTTATAATTTTTATAATAGTCCAATATATCATTTTGATGATAATGTACGGTGCTTCCATCGGCTTTTTGTATTGATAGTGCGTAGGTCAATTCCCAATAGGAGATACCAATCTTAGGGAAGTTTGCTTTATCAGAATATACATTGTTACATATCTTTTGTATAACTGGATCCTGAGTTGTATAGATACTTAAGCCACCACTAAAAATTAAGTTGGATGCCTGCGCCTGTGTATAACCACATTTTTTCTGAAGATCATTCATTACCTGATCAATTAATTCATCTACAAAATAGCTATAAACGGAAGTATCAACCTTCTTTTCATCAATAGACTTGATTCTGGTATAAACGTCATCCGCCATAGCATCGTCATATTCTTCTTGGCTGCAATGATTCTGCTGCAGCATTTTTTGCAGGATTTCATCGCGGCGTTCCTTATTATTCTCAGGATATTTAATGGGATTCAGATAAACAGGCCGCTGTGTAATTGCTGCAATTGTTGCTGCTTCTGATAAAGTCAAATCCTTGGCATCTTTATCAAAATACCGCTTTGCTGCTGTCTGTATGCCCAAAGTACCTGACCCCAGATTAATTGTATTGATATAGTATTCCAGTATAGTATCCTTATCCAATATGTTTTCCAATTGAACTGCGAGATATTGTTCCTGTATCTTTCGTTCAACACGTTCGATCAGAGTTGGTTCACTACCACCGTCAAACACCTGATTTTTCAGAAGCTGCTGAGTAATGGTACTAGCACCTTCATCAAAATTAAACGATGTAATGCCGTGGACAGCTGCTCTTAAGATTCCTCGGATATCAATACCATTATGTTCGTAAAATCGCTCGTCCTCTATACTGACAAATGCGTATTTTACATAATTGGGAAGAGCCTTCAGTTCAACAAAGGTACGGTTGGAATTGGCTTCTTTCAGATTTTCTATTACATTACCTTCTTTATCATATACGGTAGTTGTAAAGCCTTGCGGAACTACATTGATTTGCTTAATATCCGGAGCACTGTCAATCAGTCCTTTGATTAAACCAATACCAGCAAATGATCCGACAATAATAAGAGAAACAAAGCATAAAATACAGAGACGAAATATAGTAATTCTAAGCTTTGATATCACTCGTTTTGAATTAGACTTTATAATATTCTGTTTATTTTCGATTCCCTTTTTACTGTAATCCATGATTACCTCCAGTTACAAATACATAGCGAAAGAGATATACTACATAATCCAATAGCAAAGCTTCATTATTCATCTATCATTCTCGCTACAATCGAGCTTCTCTTGTTATCGCGAGACGGAGAGATAAAGATTACAATGCTTCTTAAAGCATAAATATATGGGATAGTTTATAATCTTCGTTCTTTGCTTACCGCGTACATTTTAACATATTTTTGATAGGAAATAAAGTTAAATATTTATATGTAAAATGGGTGATATTTCTAGAAAAATAATCAAGCTGAATGCACTTTTACAACAGCATTGGACAGTTTCTTCATATTAAAGCATATCCAAATTGTGGTAAGTTAATCTTTTTGCGATATTCAATGTAATAATTATCAAATAAATCACATATATACCCATGAAAATGCATATTAATTTACCAAAACTCAAAAACAATTACACGATACGTGAACTTCTGTCGAAATATAACGAACACGATAAAATGATGCGTTATATTTCACTTTATATATATGAATTGACTGTGTATAATGAAATTTGTCAGTTATTTTCTGTTATTACATATTGTATTGGGGGTTGTAATATGAAACAGGTACTATTTAGTAATGAGGTAATGCTGGAAGATGATAGGGTCATGAAACTGGATTACTGTCTTACAGAAAGGATTTCAGAGGCTGATCAGACACCATATTATGGTGTTATGATAACCAAGTTTCTGAATGAATTAGTAGAAACAGAAGAAATTACTGGGGTTTCTGCTTCTAGGGAGGATGCTGTAACAATCATCAAAAAGCTTTGCCAATTCGAGGTCACACCAATTTCTATGGTCGAAATTGTGGATGAACTTGTAGCTCAGGGCTGTTAAGACTGTTAAAAGAGGTGTACTTCACCATTCAATTTGGTGAAGTATACCTGCCCTGAAAGCTCTAAAGTAGCCGAACCATTTGTCAGTTCGGCTATTTTTTTTATAAATTGATCTTTTTTACTTGGAGGAATCAGAACGGTAAGCACTACATTCTCCGTAAATTCGGAGGATAGCTGAGTAATCAGTTCCTGCGCGATATAATACTGTATCTTTCCAATAAAATTATAATCAGTTGTAATCTGAAGGCTAATTCCTAGCTCTTTCGTGATAATAATACTTCGATTTAGACCTTCAATTGTAGCTGACTGATAGGCTTTCACTAGACCACCGGTTCCTAGAAGGGTTCCGCCAAAATACCTAGTGACAACAACAACGAGATCCGTAAGCTCATGAGCAAGTAAAACATCTAGGATCGGTCTTCCAGCTGTTTTACTGGGTTCGCCATCATCAGAACATCTCATCACAGGATTCTCTTTGCCGATAATATATGCAGAGCAGTTATGAGCTGCATCCCAATATTTTTTCTTAAGTGAATCAATAAATTCAATTGCAGAAACTTCCGTACTTACCGGGCAGACGGTTGCAATGAATCTGGATTTTTTCATTTCAAATTCTCCAATACCACCTTCATAGATTGTTTTAAAGAACTCTATCATTTCGGTAACACTCCCTTTTTGGTCATATATTATAAAGCAGCTGCATTATCTGAATCATGCAATAGTTGATATTCTATTATTATTTATGGTATCATAAAATGAGTAAAATTAGTAAGGATAAAGCTATACATACTATTAATTGCTTTGGCAGCACGAGAGTAGCTATAGTAAAGTGAAATAAAATAATTCACTTTGTAATAGTAGGATGCCTCAGTGGTAAGTGTGAAAACTAAATTTTTACTCGGCAAATTTTGTGCTGGTAGCTCATAATTTGCAGGATGTGACAAGAATGGAGATTATCATGAATGTAAAATATATATCCTGGATTCCGGCAGTCATTATAATGGTTATGATATTTGCTTTTTCTGCCAAGCCGGCTATCAATTCAAATAAGAGCAGTCTTAAAATTGTAAATGATATGATTCAAATATATCAAACAGTTACAAATACCGAGATTCAAACTAATCAAAGAATTCAGCTAGAGAACCGTTTGAATCTAATTGTTAGAAAAACAGCTCATTTTTCTGAATATTTGTTATTAGCTGTTGCAATTGCATTTCATCTTGCAGTGTGGGAGGGAAAGGGAAAAAGCTTGTATGTACTCCCCATTATTATCTCATTCATATATGCTGCTACGGATGAATATCACCAGCTATTCGTTCCCGGAAGGTCGGGAATGTTTCGAGATGTATTGATTGATACATCAGGAGCAGTATTTGGAACACTGCTTTTTGCTTGGATTGGAAGGAAAGCTATGAAACCATCGGAATAAAGCGGTTTACATCTTTCTTGTAATTATATTCGATAGAGGAAAGTACATTTACCAGATAGTTACAGTCTATATCAAGACTGCTGCAGAGTTCATCCAGATCAGAATACTCATCCCGCAATTTTGTGTTGATAAAGCTTAACAGTATATATGGATCCTTTGGTATACTCATGGCTAGCTCCTTATTCATAAACATAATAAATTATTATGCACATTTTGGAGTATTTTTCAATACTTTCATCAAAGAATCGATGGAATTCTATGCATTGGATGACATGCACATATAGGGAAGTGTTTCGACAGAATGGAGGTTATGATGGATTTATTTGATTATATGAGAGGTAATACAATGAAGAAGGAAGCTCCCTTAGCTTCGCGGCTGCGTCCCACAGTCTTAGAGGAGGTGGTGGGGCAGAATCATATCATCGGTAAGGATAAATTACTTTACCGGGCGATTAAAGCAGACAAAATAAGCTCAATTATATTTTACGGACCTCCCGGAACCGGTAAAACTACTTTAGCGAAGGTAATAGCCAATACGACCAGCTCCGAATTCACCCAGGTAAATGCGACCTCTGCTGGGAAGAAGGATCTGGAGGCAGTGGTAGAACAAGCAAAAGACAATCTGGGCATGTATGGAAAGAAAACAATCCTATTTATCGATGAAATACATCGATTTAATAAAGGGCAGCAGGATTATCTTCTTCCATCTGTTGAGGATGGAACCGTAATATTAATTGGTGCAACAACGGAAAATCCATATTTTGAAGTGAATACAGCATTAATATCGCGTTCAATAATCTTTGAATTAAAGCCTCTTGAGAAAGAAGATATTAAAACGCTGATAAAAAGAGCGGTTTATGATAGTGAAAAAGGACTCGGGGCATATCAGGCCTCGATTGATGAGGAGGCTTTGGAGTTCCTCGCAGATATGGCGAACGGAGATGCAAGAGCCGCGCTGAATGCAATCGAAATTGGAGTTCTTACTACGGCAAGAAGTGAGGATGGACTAATTCATATCACTTTGTCCGTGGCTTCAGAGTGCATTCAGAAACGTGTGTTGAAATATGACAAGGGTGGGGACAACCATTATGATACCATATCAGCCTTCATAAAAAGTATGAGGGGATCGGATCCGGATGCGGCAGTCTATTATCTGGCACGCATGCTATATGCAGGGGAAGAGGTTGCATTTATTGCAAGAAGAATCATGATATGTGCAGCAGAGGATGTATCAAATGCTGATCCAAATGCTCTTGTGGTAGCAACGAGTGCAGCACTTGCAGTGGAACGGCTCGGTATGCCGGAGGCACGCATCGTATTAGCTCAGGCAGCAGCATATGTTGCTTGTGCGCCAAAGAGTAATTCTGCTATCTGTGCAATCGACGAGGCGACGAAGGTTGTTGAAAATGAGAAAACAGCCCCCATACCGGCATATTTAAAGGATGCTCATTATAAGGGGGCTTCAAAGCTAGGGCATGGACTTGGGTATCAATATGCACATGACTTTGAAAATCATTATGTTAAACAACAATATCTACCCGATGAGTTAAAAGATAGGGTATTTTATGTTCCCTCGGATAACGGCTATGAAAAACAAATCAAGGAGTATTTTAAGAAAATGAAAGGGGAACAGGGATAATTAATTCATAATAATTATGGTGTCAAAATTCTCACGCACCGTTTTCATTATTTGTAGTGCTGTGCAAGCCGGCGTGAGAATTTGACACGTTAATCTTTATTGTTTATCTGAAGTGCTGTTTTCACCGATTTTTGTTATGTTATTAATCTTTACAGTATTTTCTTTTTTATGAACCAGCCTATAAATCAGCATATATGCATAAATAAACACAGGAACAGCAAAGGTTGAAAAAAGACTTGCTAAGAATAACCCATTAGTATATTTTGTTACGAAAATTGCGGAAATCAGGGTAATCAGATACATGGCTACAATAAGTATGATTCCTATTATAGCTGCAATACGTTTTAGTTTCATTTCATAAATCCTTTCTTAACAATAGGAAATAGGGATACATTTCATTACTAGCCTTTATTATATAGAAAGATTCGTAAAATTGCAAGAAATGAGTGGATGGCGCGCGATGATTCCGCAACCGCAACCAGATGTTCCTCGTCCGTTTGCGTGTTCAATCAATATTGCTTTGAGGGTAATGAAAATGGCAAAGAAAATGCAAGACCCGGCCCAAAATCTTTAAGGAACTGATCGTAGTGGGCTATATCTGTTCAAATTTTAATGTAATTGGAGGCAAACATGAACAAAAGAAATTACCTGTCTGTTGAGGAAACCTATTATACAGTCTGTAAAATGATCGCTGACAGATATGAGGCGTTAGGCTTGAAATATCTCAAAAGTCAGCGATGCATTAAAAAGGTATTTCATGATTTGGTATTTGAAATTCGCTTTTTTGGCTCAAAATGGAATACAACAGGGCAATCAATAGAAATCAATGGAGAATGTTCCATATGGTATAAATAAATGGACAACAAAAAGAGCGTAAAGAGTTCAGTAGGATACTTTGAATACAAACCGCTTAATCTTTATAATAGCTCATCGGAAATATGGTGGGATATTACATATGAAGATCTTTTTTTAAAAGTAGTTGAGGATATTTGTAATCTCATAGATGCAACAGTTATCCCGCTTTCAGAGTGCTTTATATCTGACTTCAATGGAACTGTTTGCAAAATGGCGCAAAACGGTCTTGATAATCCGCGATTTATGCCTTCGAATATTAGCCTTGAATTTATAGACCGATGCGTGGGGCGTGAATATGCCGAAATATTTGCCCGAAATTATTTTGCTTCTTTGAATGATGATGAGAAGAAGCGATTTACAAACGATTTGGAATTGTATCAAAAGGGGTTTCGGAACAAAGGACACATGATAAATCCATGCACATTCAAATATATTGCCGATAACAATGTTAACTTCGCATAGGCAAGTAAAAACACCTCCTGTATCCAGGAATGTTATCTTCTAAAGAATAAAATCATCTAGAACCTTGGCTCTGCATTCCCAGGTATGGAAGGTCTTTGCTTTCTGATAGCCGTTTCGCGCAATTTCTTCAAGACGATTCGTATCAGACAATAATCAATTGGATAAAAATGAGTTCTATTGGTATCTTAATTCCATAGTGATATCCAGATAGAGTTAGGTTAGTTAGAAAAATTAATATCATGTTCGATTGTATCAGTAGGAATTATATGGTAACATTAATATAGGAGTAATCGAGACAGGGTGTGTTAGCCTACCAGAAGGGAGCGTGGTTAAATTCAGCTACGCTGAATGGATGAATTATGTTACATATAGTGATTTATTTATTTTGTATTATTAATCATTGCGCTGCTTACTTATTTAAATAATAGGAATAATAAGCATAAAAAATAACTGCCCCTGACTTAGCCGGTCCTGTGGGCAGTTAATCTGACAGTAGGAGGCTAACCACTTGTGGTCGGTTGCTCCTTTTCTTATATTCACTATAACATGATTCTAGGTAAATGTAAAGCTATAGTGTGATAAAGGATGAAAACTTATGATGATGAAGTATTTTTTATAATATCTTTTGGTTATTGTCTTTTTGTAGATAATTTATTGATATAATGAAGCAGACGATATGAAACAGGGGTGGGATTATGCAGTATAGACTTATGATTGCAGATGATGATAAAGAACTGGTAAAGATGCTGAAAAGCTATCTGGAACTTAAGAATTATCTGATCTATACAGCAGGAGATGGAAAAGATGCATTGGAACGTATTAGGACGGAACCGGATTTAATTCTTCTTGATATCAATATGCCAAATCTTGATGGGCTTGAGGTATGTAAAAGAATCAGGAACCAGGTCTCCTGTCCCATACTGTTTTTAACTGCGAAGGTGGAAGAGCAAGATCGGATCAATGGTTTTATGTCCGGTGGAGACGATTATATTCTAAAACCTTTCAGTCTAAAGGAACTGGATGCAAGAATTATGGCACATCTGAAAAGAGAAGAAAGACACAGAGAAAAGCGGAAACTCCGTTTTATAGATAATCTAAGTATTGATCTGGCCAGTCGGATCGTGTGCTACAATGGTTTAAACCTTAATTTTACAAAGATGGAATTTGATATCATTGAATTTTTATCCAGCCATGCAGGGCAAGTATTTGAAAGAGAAAATATATACGAGAGAATATGGGGATATGACAGTGATGGTGATAGCAAGGTTGTTACGGAACTGATCAGGCGAATTCGAAATAAGTTCTCCGAGCATACGGATCGGGAATTTATTCAGACAGTATGGGGGTGCGGTTATCAATGGCTCAGATAAAAGATCTATCCTTAAGAAAGACGCTCCTGCTTTATCTGTGCATAGCATTAATCTGCAGCTTTTTTACATCCTATATCATTATTGCGAATGCAGAGAAGGTTCAGAAAAATGTCTGGTACAAATATTGCGATATGGAGAAATATGCGAAAGCTGAAAAAATTGGAGCTAACGAGAACTTTATTGTTACGGTGATGCGTCCAAGCGCCTATGTGATGACGAAAAATGATCACCGGGTTTCGGAAACCTGTGATGCAGTTAATACATGGACTCCGCTGATACTGTCAACCTTAAGTGCCGCTCTGGCGGTCTTCCTGTTCTATGAGAATAAATTAAAAAAACCAATTAAGATATTAGAGGAAGGCTCGAACCGGATTGCAGAAAACAGCCTGGATTTCCATGTAGATTATGATTTAGAGGACGAGATGGGAAGACTGTGTTCCTCTTTTGAACATATGAGAATGCAGTTAGACCTGAATAACAAGAATTTATGGAAGATGATTGATGAGCAGAAAAATCTAAAGGCAGCAATTGCTCATGATATGAGGGCTCCAATGGCGGTACTAAAGGGGTATCATGAGATGCTCCTGGAATTTGTTCCTCAAAATAAAATTGACCAGAAAAAATTACTGGAGATTATCGAAGCCGGTAATGGTCAGGTAGACCGCCTTGCAGCCTTTGTAGATACCATGAAGCAATTGTCAAGTCTGGAAGACAGAAAAGTAATTTCTATAAAAATAAGTACCTTAGAACTGACCAGACAACTCAAAGAAACCGCATCTATTCTTACGGAAAATATTGGTGTGGACTGCGGTATCTTTGTGGACACTTCTGTTCCTAAGATATTCATAGGAGATTTGTCAATACTACATGAGGTTTATGAGAATCTGCTTACGAATGCAATCCGCTTTACTTCCGATATGATTTCTGTTGTACTTGAGGCATGCGGTAATAAGCTGCAGTTAACGGTATCCGATAATGGAACCGGTTTTAAAAAAGAAAACTTACCTATTGTAACAAAAGCCTATTATCATGATAATCCAGTTCAAAGTGCGGACCATTATGGGCTAGGTCTGTATATCTGTAAAATGCTATGTGAAAAGCATGGAGGTATGCTGTCATTGGCAAATAACAGTGGCAAAGGAGCATGTGTTAAGGCTGTTTTTGAAATCCATTCCAGCGATAATTCGGATACATAAATGTGTCTATGTGTTTTTCTGAAAGTAGTGTCGTCCTTATGACATCTCAAAATATGGAATAAGCAATAATTCCGATATTTTCTCTTATACCTTAAAGTAGTCTTTCCTTCCATTTTCTTTTCTGGATTTACTAAAAATCTAATTGATATTTCTTGTATCTATCTTTAATACAGAAGTAATATAGCAATTTCGATAATACCAATATTACTACTATTATAACTTTAACCCCCCGTTGTCTTTTTGTTGTTATTTATACTGTAAGATTAATAACTGGAACGGAGGTGTATTAATGATAGGAACAATACTGAAAAGAGAAATTTTGAATTACCTTAAGAACCCAATCTATTATATCGGTGCAGTTTTAGTATTCATCAATATATACAGCTATGCAGCCCCTTATCTGAATATTCATTATTTCACTAGGGAAAATGAAATTAAAATCCTTGATTATGATACGGGACTTGCGGATGCAGATATCATGGATGGTTATATTCCTGTGTCGGTTAAAGAAATGTATCAATTGGGTCTTGATCGGATTGGTAATGTGCTGGATGAAGAATTGAATATGACAACAGAGGATGCTCAGGCAGTAGTTCAAAAATTGAAAGAAAGTAATATGTCCATTGATCAGATGGCAGCTTATCTGGAAGAGCATTATTCCTTCGGGGGTGCACAGTTATATTTTTACGAAAAATGTATAAAGAAAGCTACGGTGGAGGAAGCGAATAGCTATATAAAAAGTGAACTGAAGAAGGAAAGCTACAGTAGCTATTTCTCAAGAAAATATGTAGATTATTTCGCAGTATGTCTTGTATTTTATGCAATCGTGTTATTTGCTTTCCTGTTTTTAAAAGAATCAAAGAAGGATATCTATGAATTGCTGCATACAAAACCAATAGAACCATGGAAGTATATTGCAGGTAAAATAGCGGGGGGCTTGGCTGCAATTCTGCTGGCAGCAGGTATCATAACTGTTATTTTTGATGTAATGGTCGTTAGCCATGGAATAACGGCTGGCTTTCCGGTCTCGGTATGGGATTTGTGGTATGCGCTTCTGATCTACATTTTACCTGACTTATTAATGGTAATCAGTGTCTATACCGTTGTTGCCATACTGTTTAAAAATCCACTGCCTGCAGCCCCCGCATTGGTTTTGTACGTAATATATTCCAATATGGGTAGCAGGGTCAGTGAGGATTGTCCTACCGGTTACCGGATACCAAAGTTGGCAATTATGGTTCGCTTTGCGGATACATTCTTTGAAACCACAGTACCTGCTCAGGCAGTAATAAATCAAATATTTCTGGTTGGAGCATCAGTACTCATGATGATTATCAGCAGTATGATCTGGAAACGGAGGAGGCATTTTTGAAACATAATATAAAGATAGTAATAACCCTTGTAAAGATCTGTTACTCCATTTCCTTTATGGTCATACTTGCTTTCATTGTGGGAATATCCTCGGTAAGTGAAATAGGAGCAGCAATGGATGCCAATGTTGCCTTATTAGCAATCATATTCTGCGCAGACACCTTTGAACAGGAACTGCAAGCAAACAGATGGGAAGTGTTTTACATTCTACCGGCGAGGTCCAAATACCTTACAATCTGTCAAAGAATACTTGTTCAGATAGCATATCTCATCTTATTGATCAGTATTGGATATTGGGTATTCTTTTGGCATAAGCCAGCTGGATTGATCACAGGAAATGAAATGCTGCTATATGTGACCACGATCCTTGCCTGTGCCGTGAGTGCCTTTTTCTTTGCAATTTTATCAATTACACTGGTTAATCTATTTCATAATTTATGGGCGGGAATCGGTGCTACTCTGACCGTATGGTTCCTAATGAATCCTACCTTTCAGAATAAAATTTCATTACCGAAATACATTGACATTTTTCGTTATCAAAACAGTGCTGATGGATGGGTGGATTATCTGTCTTCCGCAAAATTAACAGCAGTTATTACAGCAATATTGCTTTTGATATTGAATTATAGATTAATCATCAAGGGGAAAGAAAGGTTTAGGTAAAATAGTCTCGCAAAGTGCTGCGAGACATTGGAAGAACTCTGGAATGAAATCCTTTGGAAACTCATTCAGAATTCTTTATTAAATTCTCGAAATTGCGATAAAACATGCGCAGGAATGGAGGAAACTATGTCGATAGAGATTAAGGATTTATCAGTACATTTTAAAAACGGAACTATTGCATTAAACCATGTTAACTTGACTATCAATGAAGGTATTCATGGACTTCTTGGAGAAAATGGAGCGGGTAAGACGACATTAATGCGTGTTCTGACTACTATCATAAAACCTACGGATGGTCAGGTTATACTGAATGGTACAGAGCTAAAAGAAGGGGACTATGGAAAAATCCAGAGAAAAATAGGCTATCTGCCGCAGGAGCTTGGCTTATATCCAAATCTTTCGGTACGTGAAACACTGGAATATATGGGTGGATTATCGAGGGTAACGAAAACCGACTGTAAGAAAAGGATTGATTATTACCTGGAGAAAACCGGGCTTGCAGAGCATCAGAAGAAGAAAAACCGTCAATTATCCGGTGGTATGAAACGGCGCGTTGGTCTGATTCAGGCTCTACTTAATGATCCTAAGATTCTGATTGTTGATGAGCCGACCACGGGACTTGACCCGGAGGAGCGTATCAGAATCAGAAATCTGTTGGTTGATTTCTCAAAGAATAGAATCGTATTATTCTCCACTCATGTGATGGAGGATATGGCTGCTACCTGTAATTCACTTTCAATACTTAATAAGGGAAATGTTATATATGACGGAGACAAAATATCATTATTAAGGAAGGCGATGAATCATGTTTTTACCTGTAGGCTGAATGGAGAAGAAGAATTAGAACAAATCCAAAGGAATTATCCTGTTTCCTCGAAGAACTACTCAGGTGACGGAATCGAAGTAAGGATCATTGCACAGGATAAACCTAATATACTTTGTCAAGCAGTTGAACCGACCTTGGAGGATGCTTATCTTTCAGTTATGAGGTTATAAATATAGTTTAAAATTAAGAAGCATATAAAGGCGTGTTAGCGGTATATCAGCATCAATATGGTAGCTGTTGAATATAAGGATGCGAAGAGAGGAGCAAAGAAAGCTTTATATCCTATAGTGGATAATATTGTAAATTATAGTATAAGCCCCTCCAGAACCTTTGCTCTGCATTCCCAGGTATGGGAGGTCTTCGCTTTCCGATAGCCGTTTTGTGCAATTTCTTCAAGACGATTCGTATCGGACATTAATCCATCCACGATAGATGGTAATTGCTCTATTTCAGATAAGGAATAATAAGCTATCTCTTTTCCATCCGTTATATTTTCTCTAAGCCATAGGCTGTCATCGCTGAGGCTGACAGTACCGTTCAGCATGGAATTAAAGATTCTATCATGGGCACCATCCTTAAACCAGGGCATTACATTCAAAGAAATACGGCTATCACTGATTACTTCAAGGCATTCAAGAGAATTGGCTGAACCACCGAGTATTACGTTTTCAGGACATTTACAATTCAGAAGATCCCAGCCCCCACCATAGATATGGATGGGAAAATCATGTTCAGCCAAGGTACGGACAGCAAGACCACGAAAATAGAATCTTACATAAAGGTCAATAAAAATCATATTTTCCATACAGGTTTTTAGATCATCGTCACTTAGACCCTTCATTTCAAGACGAAGATGCTTTTCGAAAGTCTCGTCCATTCCCAAAGAAGGGTGTGCAATCAAATCATCAATAATCCCATGATAAAAATTAGTATAATCCTCATTAATCCGTGTGATATATTGATCAAACTGATGTGGTGGGGTATAGTTTCCCGTAAAAACGATATTTCTGCTCCGTTCCTTCATCGGAATATTATGAATTTCAGTACCGGCTAGAGGAAGAAACGGGCCAAGTTTAATCTGCGGGAAAAAACGTCTCATGTAGTTTTCGTGCCCACGGTCAATGGATATGTGAATATAGTTTGGTGGCATAGTCTTTAAGAATTTATGATAATAAAATGGGTGATCAAGAACAATATTATAGCAGGGGATTTCTAAAACCTCCCACAGGGAAAGATCATCATTATAAAAGGGCTCTTCAAAATTCAATCCATGGAAATTGAAGGTAATCATTACGGTATTTTTCTCTTCGATAAACCGGCATAAATCAGGAAAATCCCGTTCTCCTTCATTTAACCGGTACAAATAAATATCATGTCCGATTTTTTCAAAGGCTTTAGCTAGCTGCAGCGTAAAGTATTCCTGTGTTTCTATACCGCCTGTAAACATAATTATTTTCTTCATAGAGATTCCTTCTTTGTACAACGTTCTATCAATAACGAAACAAATTATCTGACCTGATTTTCGTTATAAAGTAATGGCCGAGAAACCCTGCAAAATCTGAAACAAGATGTATTATTTCTGAATCTTTAGTATAACATAAATAAAGTTTTATGTCATTTAAATCATCGACCGATTGCCATATTCGGATAAAAATGTTAATATTGTTTTGGATATAAAACCATTATTAGGTTTGATTTTAATAACGGAAAGGATGAAAACATATGCCGTATATTAGTACAAAAACAACAGTAATAATTAATGAAGAGAAGAGAGAAGCAATTAAGAGGAAATTTGGAAAAGCCATTGAGCTAATTCCCGGAAAAAGCGAAAGTTGGCTTATGGTGTCCTTTGATGATAACAGTATCATGTATTTTAAGGGAAGCAATCAGAAGCCACTTGCCTTTGTTGAGGTGAAAATATTTGGCAAAGCCTCCTCCGATGCATACCAAAAACTAACAAAAGCAATAACAGAAATACTTGGTGAGGAGCTGAAAATCCAGCCGGATGGTATTTATGTCAAGTATGAAGAAGTTGCAAACTGGGGTTGGAATGGTAATAATTTTTAATCAAAGCTTCGCAGTATATTTGTTGATAAGCTTTACATGATTAACAAACCTTTAATATTTTGATTTACTGTAATATGGTTTATTATTATATATTTAATAATTGTCCATATGAGTTTGTGATATAATAATAAATTATGTAAGTTATTATTGTATAAGAAAGAGGGTTAAATAGCATGAATCATCAACGAAATTTTAAAATAATAATTATAGCTATAGTCATTATTGCAATTTTATTATGTATCGGGAGCTTTTTCTTGGGTGGTAGTGTAATGAATCGTTCAAGAAAAGGCGTTGATACAATTAATAGCTCACCCACACCTGCAATTACGAAAGAAGCCACGATTACTCCTAATCCTACAAACACAACAGCTCCAACAGTTGCTCCAACAGAAACAACCGCACCGACTGACAGCCCTTCATTATCTAATAATATGACTTATAAGAATACACAGTACGGTTTTGACTTTAAACTTCCAGCAAGCTGGGAAGGATACAGAATATTAGCGGATTCCTGGCAGGGTACCGCTGTTAGTGGAGAGGGGCAGGGACAAATCGTAGAGACCGGTATTAAAATTCTTATAAGACATCCAGAGTGGACCAAGGATAATCCCCGACAGGATATTCCCATCATGGTGTTTACGAAGGAGCAATGGAATAAAATCGAGAAGGAATCATTAGCTGTAAGTGCCGCACCGATGGGACCTAGTAAGCTCGGAAGCAATTCAAAATATGTATTTGCACTTCCGGCTCGTTATAATTACGCATTTCCGACCGGATACGAGGAAGTAGATAAAATATTAAACAGTAAGGCATTGGTTACTAATGAGAATATTGAGTAATAATGGTAACAGTTTAGCTGAATTTCTGGCTATGCTGAACTATTTCTAATATTGTGAATTAATGGGAATTATGTAATTATAGTTACTTGACAATTTAAAATAATAAATTATTTTAAAACCATGATTCTATATTTCGAAATGAAATATTGTAATCATGGTTTTTATAGGTTTATAGATGGTTATAACATTGTCTTCTCACGAGGCAACGAAGTATCTGCTGCTGATTCTTTGTACTGTTTAAGGTGAATTCTACAGCATTTATTACCCATGCTGCTGTAAGTTGCTAATTTAAAATTTTTACCGGAGGCTTTTATGATACGATACGAATAGCCCCGGATGATACAAAGTTAATCGATAGTTAATATAATTAAATAAAATTAACGTTAACTCCATTGTATTTGCAGCTTAATCGTCTTACAATAGGTAAAGAAATACAAAGAATACATAGATCCGGAAGGAGGTCGGTTATGGGAAGTATAAAGATAGGAACAGTGATTGCGGCAAGGCGGAAGGAGAAAGGAGTTACGCAGGAGGAGCTGGCACAGCACGTGGGGGTTTCAAAACCTGCAGTATCCAAATGGGAATCCGGTCAGAGTTATCCCGACATTTCATTACTACCCCTGCTGGCGGCATATTTTAATATCAGTGTGGATGAATTGATCAGTTATGAACCACAGATGAATTTAGAGGACATTCGAAAGCTGTATCGTAGATTTGCCGATGCGTTTGTAAAAGAACCATTTGACCAGGTTTATGAGAAGATTGAAGCATATGTAAAGAAGTATTTTTCTTGCTGGCAACTTCAGATTCAAATGGGCTTACTGATGATTAACCACCTGAACTTAGCCGGCTCACCAGAAAGGATAGAGCAGCTAACAAAAGAAACGCTCGAAATGTTCAAAAGGGTATCAAAATCCTGTGAGGATGTAAATTTGGCAAAGGAAGCTCTTCAGTATGAGGCATTATGCCATCTGCTTCTTAAGGATCCGGTTTCGGCAATCGATATCCTTGAGAATATGAGCAATCCAATGGTATCACCGGAAAGTTTATTAATTCAGGCATATCAGATGAAAGGCGATCAGAAAAAGGCGATTGAATATTTACAGGGTTACGTCTATATGAACCTGATGAGCGTAATAGGTGCAGGCTCAGATTTCTGCGCGATGTATGCAGATCAACCGGAAAGAATGGATATTTATTATCACAAATTTCTTGAGCTTGCCAAAGTATTTGAAGTGGATAAGATACAACCGGCAGCTCTGATTAAAGTACATCTTAACGCAGCTGCAGTATATGTAATGCAGGATAAAAAAGAAAAAGCCATGGATGCACTGGAAAGCTACCTTGATAATATTAACAATATGGATAAGAGTGGGTTGTTCTTGAAGGAAAATCAATACTTTGATGCATTGAATGGATATTTTGCTTCTAATAATTTAGAAACAGCTGCCCCCAGAAATACGGAGATTATTTGGAAGGATTTTAAAAATGTTGTAATCGCAAATCCGTTGTTTGCTCCATTGGAGACAGAGGAACGTTATCAGAAGCTGAAAAAAAGATTTGAATTTGAACTTTAAGGTAAGGGAATAATTAATTTTTATATAAGAAGGATGAGAATATATTATGGACGCTATTAAAGATTATTTACCTTTTTTGATTCCAATTGCTATTATTGAAATCGCACTTATGTTATTTGCATTAATTCATGTGCTGACACACAAGAATTACCGCTTTGGAAACCGCATTTTGTGGGTCATTATTGTTGTAGTATTATGTCAATTTGTTGGACCAATTCTTTATCTTACCATTGGAAGAGGGGAAGAATGATGGAAATATTACAGATTAAGAACCTGAGTAAGCAGTTTGGAGATCTGAAAGTGATTGAAAATCTTAGCTTTACGGTACCGGAACATAGTGTATTTGGTTTTATTGGGAAAAACGGAGCCGGAAAAACAACGACAATGAAGATGATACTGGGGTTTCTTAAACCAACCTCAGGAGAAATCTATGTGTGCAATGATAAAGTGACTTATGGCAATACGAAGACAAATCGTAACATAGGTTACTTACCTGATGTACCAGAATTCTATGGATACATGAATCCGAAAGAGTATTTAAGGTTGTGTGGAGAAATTACCGGCTTAAGCCGGGAACAGATCAGAACAAAATCCGCTGAAATTCTGGATTTAGTCGGATTGGATGGTGTCAATCGCCGTATCCGCGGATTTTCGAGAGGAATGAAGCAAAGGCTTGGTATTGCTCAGGCACTGTTGAATGAACCAAAGCTTTTAATCTGTGATGAGCCGACCTCTGCGCTGGATCCTGTTGGACGAAAGGAAATACTTGATATTCTCTCCTATGCCAAAGATAAAACAACTATTGTATTTTCAACTCATATCCTGTCGGATGTGGAACGTATCTGTGACAGCATTGGGGTACTTGACCAAGGCAGGCTGGTCCTTGAGGGCTCAGTTGCGGATATCAAAAATGATAACCGTAAAGATATTATCCAGATAGAGCTTACACAAAACCAGAAATCAAACCAGCTTATCAATTATATTAAATCACTTTCCTTCGTAATAGAAGTTAAGGACTCCTTGAATAAAATTGATATTCATCTAACGAAGGCAGAACAGCATAGTAAGGAAATTCTATCTTATCTGGTAAATGAGGATATACCGGTTCTTCGCTATGAGATCCTTGAGCCTTCCCTGGAGAATGTATTTATGGAGGTGGTCAGATGAGAGGATTTGTAGCATTTACCAAAAAAGAGTTTATAGAGCAGCTTCGTTCCTATAAAATCTTAATTATGTTATGTGTTTCGTTTTTATTAGGTATGACAAGTCCGCTTCTTGCGAAGCTGACACCTGAAATTATGTCAGAAATAGGTATGAATGGTATCGTGCTTAAATTACCTGATCCGGTAGTAGCTGATGCTTATGCTCAGTTTTTTAAAAACTTTACTTCGATGGGAATTATAGCAGTCCTGCTTGTTTTTGGGGGGTCATTATCGAATGAATTGACCCGGGGCACATTAGTCAATATACATGCCAAGGGACTACCTAGGCGTACTGTGATCCTGTCAAAGTATGCAGCGGCTATCATACTTTGGACCTTAAGTTATCTTCTGTCTGCGGTAACAAATTACGGATATTCTGTCTATTTATTTAAAAATCATTCCGTGCAGAATTTGTTCCTTTCCTTTTTCTGCTTTTGGGTTTTTGTCTGCTTTGCAATTGCGTTGATTTTACTGTCAAGTACCATAACTTCAGGAAGTTTCGGAGGATTGATCCTGTCTGCGGGAATATTAATACTTCTTTTAATGATAAATATTATTCCGAAGATAAAGGAGTATAACCCGGTTACGCTAGCTTCTGTCAATGTAAATCTTATAACAGGAGAAATGGGGTTCGACGATGTTATCAAGGCATTAGTGATTACAATTGTTCTGGCAATCGCAAGTATGATTGCAGCGGTTAAGCTTTATGATAAAAAGAAATTATGATTACCTAGGTTCCCAAATATACTTAACGAGAACTGAATGGGGAATAAAAAAACATAGTAAAATTATGTGATCTGATGTATTATTTGTTTATTAAGATAATTCATGTCTGTACCAGATAGTAAATTAAAAGGGGCATATCCTATGAATAGAAAATGTGTTTTCACTATGATAATTATTATTCTGAGTTTTATAATAGTAGGATGTAAAAATAAGGATAACACAATAAAGGATATCAAAGCGGATTCATACAGTATGGCTTATGAAGATAGTCTACTATATTATTCAAAAGGTGTGGTAGATGAGTCAAGTGTGGGATCTCTCGTTGAAAAATATAACAATATTCAATTGATAAGAACAAAAAAGCAACAAGTAAGTTGGGAACAATCAGTAGGAATCGTATTTTATTACAAGAATCATATCTCTGGACAAATATACATTTTTGATAATGGACTATGTAGTTTTAATGGAATTGAAATGTATAGTACGTCCGATAACATATATGATGATGCTTTACAAGCATATAATGAGTTAAAAGGAAAATACAATCAATAATATTATTTAAATTAAGCAGAGCATTTTGGCTCTGCTTAAAAAATACTAAAAATCAAATATTGTTGTGACGAAGCCTTAAAAAATAATAAAAATTAAGAAACAATTATTAAGATAAATTGTAATGTAAACGAAGATAAGGTATAATGAACTATGGGAAAAGGTAACAAAGAAAAATATTTTTTAACCAATAAAAATCATAGGATATGATTTTCATTCTTATTTGTATGCTACAAAAACAGTAGGTGGAGGTTATTATATAGATTTTTATATATTATCGGTAAGCGTTAACCTAAACAGTTAATATTATCTCATATTATTACAGAAGAAAGGATTGCCATTGATATTATTATAAGATACAAGTATGGCAGTATCATAGAATGATATATGATACATTTTGGTAACGAATATGAAGAATACAAAAGTAATATGTTTTGCCAATAATAAGGGCGGAAGCGGAAAATCTACAACCTGTTCCAACATCGGGTACGGCCTGTCACTTCTGGGAAAGAGGGTATTACTGGTGGATGGGGATATGCAGTTGAATCTGTCATTGTCTTTTTTCTCAGAGGATACAGTCTTGGAATTTGCCAGGGGAGAAAAGAATCTATATCAGGCAGTGAGGCAGCAGAAAGATTTATCAGATTTCATTGTTCCTACCGATTATCCGGGACTTGATCTGATCCCTTCCTCGACCTTGATGAGTTCCATTGAATATGAATTATTTACCAAATGGCAGCGGGAATATATATTAAAGAAATGCTTGGAAAAGGTTAAGATAGAAGGTGACTATGATTATATTCTGATTGATTCTCCTCCAACTTTGGGTGGGTGGGTAATGAATATCCTTAGTGCTTCCGACTATGTGGTCATTCCGGTAGAAGCAAGTCCTTGGGGATTGTTTGGTCTCGCCAATATGCTTGAATTTTTAAATGATGTAAAACAGGTTGCACCACAGCTTTGTGTACTTGGAATAGCGATCACGAAAGTGGATGAGAGAAAGAATTATTTTAAACAGACAATAGATACGCTAAAGGCAGTTGATAATGTACATATATTTGAATCTTATATCCGGGTTGACAGCTCTGTGGAATGGGCGCAGGATAACAGTAAGCCTGTTATGGCATATAAGAAGAGCAGTAGAAGTGCCGGGGAATATAGGAAGCTTACAGAGGAGGTAAACCAAATTGCCAGTAGGTAAAGGAAGTATAGTAAGAGCTACGAATGCAAGTAGTAATAGTAATTTGTCCGTAGTAAAGTCGATAAAGAGAACACCGGATATCATTACAGAGATTCCGGTTCATCAGATTCAATCGGTTCCAAAGAAATGGATGAATGGAAGCACACAGAGTGAACCGACGAAGGAAATGATAAAAACCATTCAAACCTATGGAGTGATTGAACCGGTTATCTTAAGAAGAATCGGTGAAAGCCAGTTTCAACTTCTTTCGGGCAACCGAAGACTCCAGGCAGTAAAGGATATGGGAATTGAATTAATAGCCTCCATTCTAATAGAAGAATTGAGTGATGAAGAGGCAAGGGAAATTTATGTGGGGCTTCATCAAAATCAGGCAAAAGAGCAGGTTAACCTGCACGAAGCCAAATTCGAGGCTATTTCTAAGATATCAAGTGATATGCCGGTATTCTTACTGTAGAAAATATATGAATAGTAAACAGACACCTGGATGAGGCATTAGGATTAAGCACCCAGGTGTATTTTTATGGATCATAAATAGGTCTAACAATTTGGGATAGCTGCAGTAAAGAGGAATGTATGCTCACTTATTCTAAAAGATTGTAATATTTCAATTAGCAAATAGCGCGGAGTATGCTTTTTTAGTATTTACATGCCGCTGAATCGGCAGATGGAGGATAATATGAATTATGATATTGAACTGAATTCATTATATATCTGTGTTAAAGATATGGACAGAGCGGTTAGGTTTTATGAAGCAATATTAAATCATAAAGTGGATATGAAAGATGATGTTGCTAGTTTCTTCATTTTAAAGGGATTTCGATTCATGTTATTTCATAATCAATCCGTGAACGAAAAGGTCGTGTATGGGGATAACTGTCTTCCGAGCTTCCAGGTCAGCAATATGGAAAGCTTTCTGGAAAAATTAGAAGAGTTGAATGCTCCCATCGAATATCCTTTAACCAGGATTAATGATAATCTGGTATTGGAGTTTAAAGACCCCGAAGGGAATGATATTGAAGTGTATTCCAGGGTATAAATAATATATGGCAATTAGCCCCTGAATTTATATGAAATAGACATCATACAACCTTATTGAATTTATAATAACTAATATGCTCATATTTAGTTGTTTATATCGTAAAAGAAAGGAAAAATCCTATCCGTTTCAGCTTCTATATGACAGATTAATTTTGGGTTGATTTAGTAATAATGTTATAGTATAATGTCGTAAAAGATTGATAAGGGCGTAAAACTGTAAATCTAAGGGATGAAACCATGATTGTCAAGTTACTGGATAAAAAAATATAAATCAAACGAAACTCTAAAGCTGGAGCATATGTGCTCCAGCTTTTTTTATTTCATAGGAAATTGCGTCCTATGAAATAAAAAGCACTCCGTGCAGGATGCGCACCTCGCGGTAAGGAAGTATGTTACTACGTAACCCGCTCGGGCGCGGAGAATGTGCGCGCACATTC